>NZ_JBHWGP010000005.1:167149-324132 GCF_042733155.1 Streptomyces sp. NPDC059740
CGGGCCCCCCCCCCGTTTCCCCCCCGCGGGGGGCGGGGGTGCCCGCCCCCCGGGGGGGTCCCCCCTTGTTTGACCACCGGCCCGGGGGCGGCCGGGCCCCCCGCGCGCCCGCCAGGGCCACCGCCGGTGCGGTGGCCCCTTCACTACCGCTCCTCGGCGCCCAGCAGGTGACGGGCGATCACCACGCGCTGGATCTGGTTGGTGCCCTCCACGATCTGGAGCACCTTCGCCTCCCGCATGAGCCGTTCCACGGGGAAGTCCGCCGTGTAGCCGTAACCGCCCAGGAGCTGGACCGCGTCGGTGGTGACCCGCATCGCGGTGTCCGTGCAGAACAGCTTGGCCATGGCCGCCTGCCGCCCGTAGGGCCGGCCCGCGTCGCGCAGCCGGGCCGCGGCCAGGTAGAGGGCCCGGCCGGCCTCAATACCGGTGGCCATGTCGGCCATCAGGAACCGCAGCCCCTGGAAGTCGGCGACCGGCCGGCCGAACTGCCGCCGCTCGGTGGTGTAGCGCAGCGCCTCGTCGAGGGCGGCCTGCGCAAGGCCCACCGCGCACGCGGCGATGCCGAGCCGGCCCGCCTCCAGCGCCGCGAGGGCGACGGTGAGCCCCTGGCCCTCGTCCCCGATGCGGCGGGCGTCGGGGACCCGCACCCCCTCGAAGTGGACCTGCGCGGTGACCGAGCCCTTCATGCCCATCTTCCGCTCGGGCCGGGCGGAGGACAGCCCGGGGGCGTCACCGGGCACGAGGAAGGCGGTCACGCCGCGGGGGCCCGGGCCGCCGGTGCGCGCCAGGACGGTGTAGAAGTCGGCGATGCCGCCGTGGGTGATCCACGCCTTGGTGCCGTCCAGCACCCAGTCGTCCCCGTCCCGGCGGGCGCGGGTGGTCAGTGAGGCGGCGTCGGAACCGGCAGCGGGCTCGGAGAGGCAGTAGGCGCCGAGCAGGCCGCCGCCCAGCATGTCCGGGAGGTGCTCGGCGCGGGCCTCCTTGGTGCCGTAGGTGGCCAGGGCGTGGCAGGCGAGGGAGTGGACGCTCACCCCCAGCCCGACGGTGAGGCGGGCGGCGGCGAGTTCCTCCAGCACTTGGAGGTAGACCTCGTAGGGCTGTCCGCCGCCGCCGAACTCCTCGCTGTACGGCAGGGAGAGGAGACCGGAGGAGGAGAGCAGGGTGAAGGTCTCGCGCGGGAAGCGGCCCGCCTCCTCCTCGTCCGCGGCGTGGGGGCGGATCTCCCGCGCGGCCAAGTCCCTCACGAGGGCGAGCAGATCACGGGCCTCCCGGGTGGGAAGCTCCCGTTCCACGGCCGGCGGCAGGTACTCGGTCACAGCGACACTCCAACCTGTGCGTTCCGCGACCGGGCCGGGGTGGAGCCGGGGCGCGGGAAGAGGACAACCTGCGGACGTGCATACCGCCAGATCGTCTCCCGCCGGGTCTCGGCATGCGACGACCTGCTGTCGCGGCGCTTGGAGTATGCCCGAACGGAGGCCTCCCGTCACCGGTGATCACGCACTTCCGGGAGCGAACGCCCCGCTCCGGGTGTTGGTACGAACCATTGACCACAGTGGTCTAGTCCTCTACGTTCTGCTGAACGCCCGGCGCTCCACCGCCCGTTGACGCAACCCGGGCGGTCGCCGGGTGGCCGGAGCCCGTGGACCACCCCTTCCCCCCACCGAGGAGCCCCCATGGCTGGAAGCCGACCCTGGCGCACCCCCCACAAGTTGCTCGCGGCAACCACCGTAGCGGCGACCCTGGCCCTGTCGGGGGCGCTCGCCACCACCGGC
The DNA here is from genome assembly GCF_042733155.1 of Streptomyces sp. NPDC059740. Taxonomy (NCBI): domain Bacteria; kingdom Bacillati; phylum Actinomycetota; class Actinomycetes; order Kitasatosporales; family Streptomycetaceae; genus Streptomyces; species Streptomyces sp. NPDC059740. The sequence continues at coordinate 168,922 of NZ_JBHWGP010000005.1, forward strand.
GCCGCAGCCGGCGAGGCGCCGTCCCACAAGGAGGCCGGGACCCGGCCCGCCGCCGCGACGCCCTCGACCGCCGCCGGCGACAAGGTCGTCGGCTACTTCACCGACTGGGGCGTCTACGACCGCGACTACCACGTCAAGGACGTCCAGACCTCCGGCTCGGCGGACCGGCTCACCCACATCAACTACGCCTTCGGCAACGTCACCGGCGGCAAGTGCGCGATCGGCGACTCCTACGCCGACTACGACCAGGCGTACACCGCGGCGGACAGCGTCGACGGCACCGCGGACACCTGGGACGCCGGAGCGCTGCGCGGCAACTTCAACCAGTTGCGGGAGCTGAAGAAGCTGCACCCGGGCCTGAAGATCATCTACTCCTTCGGCGGCTGGAACTGGTCCGGCGGTTTCGCCGAGGCGGCCAAGGACCCGGCGGCGTTCGCGCAGTCCTGCTACGACCTGGTCGAGGACCCGCGCTGGGCCGACGTGTTCGACGGCATCGACATCGACTGGGAGTACCCCAACGACTGCGGCCTGACCTGCGACACCAGCGGGCCCGAGGCGTTCCGCGACGTCATGAAGGCGCTGCGGGAGAAGTTCGGTTCGCAGAACCTGGTGACCGCGGCCATCACCGCGGACGCCACGGACGGTGGGAAGATGGACAAGGCGGACTACGCTGGCGCGGCGCAGTACGTGGACTGGTACAACCCGATGACCTACGACTACTTCGGCGCCTTCAACCCCACCGGCCCGACCGCCCCGCACTCGCCGCTGACCTCCTACGAGGGCATCCCCACCGCGAAGTACGACACCACCGACACCATCGCCAAGCTCAAGGGCATGGGCATCCCGGCGTCCAAGCTGCTGCTGGGCATCGGCTTCTACGGCCGCGGCTGGTCAGGAGTGACCCAGGAGGCCCCGGGCGGCACGGCCACGGGTGCCGCACCGGGCACCTACGAGGCGGGCATCGAGGACTACAAGGTGCTCAAGACCAAGTGCCCGGCGAACAAGACGGTCGGCGGCACCGCCTACGCCAAGTGCGGCGACCAGTGGTGGAGCTACGACACTCCCGCCACCATCGCCGGCAAGGAGGCCTTCAAGGACCAGCAGGGCCTGGGCGGCACGTTCCTCTGGGAACTCAGCGGCGACACCCCCGACGGAGAGCTGATCAAGGCGATCGGCTGACCCTCCCCCGCCCGCTGCGGACCGGGTCCGTCCGCTGCCCGGCGGCGGACGGACCCGAGGGCCGGTGGGCGGGCCGCCCGCCGGTCCTGCGCGGGCTCAGGAGTCCCTGCGCCACACCAGGCGCTCCAGCAGTTCCTGGAACTCGCCGTCGACCACGACCCGCAGCGCGTCCCCGTCCGGCTCGCTGAGGCTGGTCATCCGTCCCTCGCGCCACCAGAAGACGTTGGGGCTGATCGCGCCCGCCGCGTCCTCGTGACCGGAGGCGGCGAACCGGGCCATGCTCTGGAGCGCGGGCAGCACGCCGGCACCGTCGATGACGTGGAAGGCCAGTTGGTGGCGGAAGGGGAGGGCGACCAGCGCCCCGTCCCGCCCCAGTCGGCGGCCGGTGACCCGGCCCACCACGTCGTCCAGCACGAGGACCCTGCTCGCGGTGAAGAAGCTGTCCCCGAGCAGCACGTCGAAGCCGGCACCCCGCCCCGCGCGTACGGTCCCGTGCCGCTCCACCGGCAGTGACCGCAGGTTGTTCACGGCCCGGATGCGCAGTTCCGCCGGGTCTCCGAACTTCTCGACGGTGTCGCGGCCGAGCATCTGCACCGCCTCGGGAAGGTCCAGCGCCAGTACCTCCCGCAGGCCGGGCCCGGGCACGTGGCCGTAGCGGTAGGTCCCGGAGGCCGGCAGCGTGTCCTCGGAGACCACCCGCGGGTAGAGGCGGGCGCGCACCTGGTCGGCGTCGAGCGTCGCCATCGGGTCCGGACCGTCGACCGCGCGCAGCACCTTGCCCACGTGGTCCCGGATCACCGCCGGCCAGGACCGCTCGCCCCGTCGGTCCCCGTGGCACACCGCGGCGAGGTTGCCGAGCCCGAAACGGCGTCCGGCGGAGTCCACCACCACGCCGGCGTAGACGGTCACCTCCAGGCCCCGTTCGGCGAAGGCCTGCCGCACCTGGGACCTGAGGACGCCCGCCTCGCGCACCGAGAGGTAGCCGAACTCCGGGTCGCGGGGCGAGTCCGGGGGGTCACGACGCGTGCCGCGACGGAAAAGACCCATGGCTCCCCTCCCCGACCGGTGCAGGACACGGTGATCGTATCGGCCGGTCCGCGGGCGGCGACGGGCGGACCGTGTCCCGGGGCCGGCTCGTCGCTGCCGGGGCCGGCAGTGGCGCGAGGCACCGTGCCGCAGGTTTTACCGGACTTCGGGTACTCCGTTAGACCCGGGGCAGGGAGCGGTGGAGCGCGCCGGGGGGCGCCGGGGGCAGATCCGTCCCGGGGCCGTCACCGTCCGGTGGGTCTCCCATGTCCCAGTCCAGGCCGAACCGGTCGAACACCTCGCGCCGGACGGCGTCCAGGGGCAGCTGCGCGCCGGGCAGGAGGAGGGTGTAGACGCTGCCCATCAGCACCGCGCGCAGCAGGCGGTAGTCGCGTTCGACCGAGCGGGAGCCGTAGGCCCGCACCGCCTCCTGCAAACGTCGGGCGAGCTCCTGCTGCTCCGAGCACTCGATGAAGCCCTCGGCGGTGACCAGACCCGCCATGTGGGTCCGCATGAGGAGCGGTTGGTCCTGCGTCAGGCCGAGGATGGCGTCGACCGCGCGGGCCAGCGCTTCGGGCCCCGCCTCCGCCTCCGGACGCCGCGAGGGCCGGGAGAGCGCCGCGCTGACCGTCCGGTGCATCAACCGGTGCACCGCGCACTGGAACAACTCGCGTTTTCCGCTGAAGTAGTAGGAGACCAGTCCGCGGGCCGCCCCCGCCCGCACGGCGATGTCGGCGAGCGTGGTGGCCTCGTACCCTCGTTCGGCCACCAACTCGACCGTGGCACGCAACAGGCGCTCCCGGGAGCGCCTTCGCAGTTCCTCGTTGACCGATGCACTGCGCGGCGTCATGCTACTCCTGCGTTGACTGGCTCCTAGCCAATATACTCGGAGCCGGCTGCTGAAGCGACGGCCCGTCGTGGCGCATCGCTCAGTGCTGCCGCCCTGCTCGGGCGAAACGGGGGATCGCCCGAGCAGGAGTGGTCACTCCCCGCCGCGGCGGTCCCGGGCACGGGCGCCAACTCCCGCCCGTCCGGCCCTGATCGGGCTTGCCCCTCCGGGAAACTCCTGCGCGGTACCGCGGGCTCTTCGCCAACCCCCGTGCCGGCACCCGCGATCCGCCCGCCGCCGGGGCCGTCTCCTCCCGGCATGCTCCGCCGACGCCGTCGTACCCGGTCAGGGCAGACGCCAGTCCACCGGTGCGGCGCCCTGCCGTTCGAGGAGGGTGTTGACGCGGCTGAAGGGACGGGAGCCGAAGAAGCCGCGGTCGGCGGACCTGGGCGAGGGGTGCGTCGACTGGACGGCGGGGACGTCGCCGAGGAGCGGGCGGAGGGTGCGGGCGTCGCGCCCCCAGAGCACCGCCACCATGGGCGAGCCGCGCTGGACGAGTGCGCGCATGGCCTGGTCGGTGACCTCCTCCCAGCCCCTGTCACGGTGGGCACCCGGGTTGCCGGGGGCGGTCGTCAGCGCCCTGTTGAGCAGGAGGACGCCCCGGCGGGTCCAGGGGGTGAGGTCGCCGTTGGAGGGACGGGGAATGCCGAGGTCGCTCTGGAGTTCCCGGAAGATGTTCTCCAGGCTGCCGGGCAGGCGGCGCACCTCCGGCGCCACGGCGAAGCTGTGCCCGATGGCCATCCCCGGCGTCGGGTAGGGGTCCTGGCCCACGATGAGCACCCGCACGTCGTCGAACGGCTGCTGGAAGGCGCGCAGGACGTGGGCGCCGGCCGGGAGGTAGGTGCGGCCTGCCGCTATCTCGGCGCGGAGGAAGTCCCCCATGGCGGCGATGCGGTCCGCCACCGGCTCAAGGGCCTTGGCCCACCCGGCTTCGACGATGTCGTGGAGAGGTCGTGCAGCCATGGTCCGCCAATCTACCGGTGCGGGGCCGGGCTTCTGCCGCCCGGTCACCGTCGCCGGTCCGGAACCGGCCGGCGGCCTGCGCGCCTGGCTCCTCACGCCGCGGGCCGCAGGGTCCCGGCCGGTCCGCACCGGGCCGGGCCCGGTCGGCCCTGGTCGCTAGGCTGGCTCCCATGACCCAACCGAACATCCCCGCGGGCTGGTACGCGGACCCGCAGGGCGCTGCCGACCTGCTCCGTTGGTGGGACGGCGCACGGTGGACCGAGCACACCCATCCGGCCCGGCAGACGCAGCCCTCCCCCGCCCCGGCCGCCCAGCAGCAGGCCCCGCAGCCGCAGGTCCAGCAACCGCAGCAGCAGGTCCAGCAACCCGCGCCGATACCTCAGCAGGCGCCACCGCACCAGATGCCTCAGCAGCAGGTACCGCAACAGCACTTCGCCCCCCAGCAGGGTGCGCCCGCAGGCGTCCAGGCCCCCGGGCAGCAGGCGCCCCACCAGGGCGGTCCGCAGGGGGGCCGCCCCCAGGGCGGGACGCAGTGGGAGAAGGGCGCCGGGCAGCCCCACGGTCAGGCAGACCCGTACCACCAGGCCCCGGGGCAGCCCTACGGTCAGGGCCCCGCAGGTCCGCCCGGACAGCAGCAGGCGCCGGGGCAGCAGCCCATGGGGGTGCAGCCCATGGGGATGGCGCCCATGGGGACGCAGGGCGGGCCGCAGGGGCCGGTGCCCGCGCTGTTCACCGAGCCGGTGCTGGTGGTCAACCAGAAGGCCAAGGTCATCGAGGTCACCAACGAGTACAGCGTCTTCGACCGCAACGGCAACGCCATCGGGACGGTGGTCGAGGTCGGGCAGAACATGGCCAAGAAGGTCCTGCGCGTGGTCTCCAAGCTCGACCAGTACATGACGCACAAGTTGGAGATCCGCGACGCCTACGGGCAGCCGCAGTTGGTGCTGACCCGGCCGGCCAAGCTCCTCAAGTCGAAGGTCCTGGTGCAGCGGCCCGACGGTTCGATGGTGGGCGAGATCGTCCAGAAGAACGTCATCGGGAAGATCGACTTCGCCATGATGGTGGGCGACCAGCAGATCGGCGCCATCAGGGGCGAGAGCTGGTGGCAGTGGAAGTTCCAGATCGTCGACCACACCGGGCAGGAGGTCGCCCGCGTCACGAAGCTGGTGGAGAACATCGCCAGTGCGCTGTTCACCACGGCGGACAACTACGCCCTGGAGATCCACCAGCAGTTGCCCGAACCTCTGCTGAGCCTGGTGGTGGCGAGCGCGCTCACCATCGACACCGCGCTCAAGCAGGACGAGCGTTGAGCCTGCCGGAGGGCTCTCCCGGCGGCGCCACCGTACTCGCCGTCGACTCCGGCGGCTCCGGGCTGCGGGTCGCGGTGTCCCCGCTGGCCGCGGCAGGCCCGGGCCCGGCACAGGTCCGCCACCGCCACACACCGGTACCCACCGGTCCCCGCGGCATCGACGCCGAGCACCTGCTGGCCGGGGTGCGGGAACTCACCGCCGGGCTCGCGGAGCCGCTTCGGCCGGTGGCGGTGTGCGTGGGTGCGGCCGGCATGGCCACCCTGGGTGAGGAGCTGCGGGAGCGGCTGCCGTCAGCACTCGCCGCGGAGTTCGGCGTCCGGCGGGTGGCGCTGGCGGCGGACGCGGTCACGGCCTACGCCGGCGCTCTGGGCCAGCAGCCGGGGGCGGTGGTGGCTGCGGGGACCGGGCTCATCGCCATGGGGACGGACCTGAGCCCCGCGGGCGGCTGGCGGCGGGCGGACGGCTGGGGGCACCTGCTCGGCGACTGCGGCGGCGGTGCCTGGATCGGACGGGCCGGCCTGGAGGCCGCGCTGCGGGAGCACGACGGCCGCCAGGGCGGTTCCGGCGCCTTGCTGGAACGGCTCACGGCACGGTTCGGGGCGCCGGCCGCACTGCCCGCGCTGCTCTACCCGCGCACCGACCGGCCCGCGCTGCTGGCCTCGTTCGCGCCGGACGTGGCGGCGTGTGCCGCCGGCGACCCGGTGGCCGCGGACATCCTGGAGCGGGCCGCAGCGGAGATCGCGGACGCGATGGCGGCCGTCTGCCCCGACGTCCCCGGAGCGCGGATCGCCGTCACGGGCGGCCTGCTCCGGCTCGGCGCACCCCTGACCGAGCCCTTGCACGCCGCCCTCGACAAGCGGCTGCCGCGGGCCCGGGAGACCGGTGCCGTGGGTGATCCCCTGCACGGCGCCCTGGTCGTCGCCGCCGCGCTCGCCGCGGGGAACCTGCGGCTTCCCGTCGACGGCCGGCTGCTGCACGTACCGGGTTGACCTGCCCGGACGCCGGGTGGGGCGCGCGCGGGGGAGCCGGCACGCGGGACGCGCTGGACAAATCGGGATGGAGGTCACCCCGGGCCTCCCTGCCTCGGCACCGGTGACCTCGGAGGCGTTAGCATGCGGCGCCATGAGTTCCCCCACAGGGCCCGCACCTGGCCTGCCCGTACGAATGCCACGCCCCCGCCCCTCCGGCCGCCACCGCCGGCCGGAGCCCGCGGCGGCTCCCGAGGGTGCGCCGTCCCTCGTGCTGGCCGTCCCGGGGGTGCCCGGCGCGGGCTCCCGTGCCCTGGCCGAGGAAGTGTGCAGCATCGCCAGGTCCGGGCTGCCCGGCCTGGACGCCCGGATCGGTTTCGTGGACGGCCCGGGCGCCGCCCAGGACGAGTTCCCCGCCCTGGAGTCGGTACTGGTGCACCTCGGCGCGGAGCGCCGCGAGCGGTTCGGGGAGGACATCGACCGGGAGGGCCCCTCGGCGGTGGTGGTCCCGCTGCTGGCGGGGCCCGACAGCGCCTCGCTGCGGCGGATACGGCAGGCCGTGCTGAACAGCGGGTCGGGCGCCGAGCTGACCGACGTGCTCGGACCGCACCCGCTGCTGGCGGAGGCGCTGCACGTGCGCCTGTCCGAGGCCGGTCTCGCCCGGGCCGACCGCGCCCGGCTGTTCACCGTCACGACGGCCGCCGACGGCATCATCCTGGTCACCGTCGGGGGTGACGAGGCCGTGCAGGCGGCGGGCATCACCGGCATGCTGCTCTCGGCGCGGTTGGCCGTCCCGGTTCTGGCGGCGGCGCTGGACGAGGAGGGCGCCGTGGCCCGCGCCGCCGAGCAGCTCCGCGGTTCCGGGTCGGCGCAGCTGGCTCTCGCCCCGTACCTGGTGGGTCCGGAGGTGCCGCGAGAGCTGCTGGAGGCCGCCTCCCACGAGGCCGGTTGCGCGGCCGCCGAGCCGCTCGGCGACTACACCGCCGTCGGCAAGCTGGCCCTCTCCCACTACGCGACGGCCCTGGGCATCACGCTGGAGCCGTCCGCGCCGGGCACCCCGGTCCGCTGACCCCGTGCGGTGGGGCGGGGTACGCCCCGGCCCACCGCGAAGCGGTCCGCCCGGCCCGGTCGCCCCCACGCCCGACGACGGGGGAGGTGGCGCCGCAGGCCGTCGGGCCTGTTGGCATGCTGGGCCCATGAGCCCCTCCCCCACCCCGGTCGTCTTCGACCTCGACGGCACCCTCGTCGACAGCGAGCCCAACTACTTCGAGGCCGGTCGCCGGCTGCTGGCCCGTTTCGGGGTGGAGTACACCTGGGAACACCACGCGCGCTACATCGGCATCGGCACCCGCGAGACTTTGGCGACGCTGCGGGAGGAGTACGGGCTGCGTCCCGGGGTCGACGAGTTGCTGGCCGAGAAGAACCGCCTGTACCTGGAGCTGGCCCGCGCCGGCACCACCGTCTTCCCCGAGATGCGCGCCTTCGTGGACCTGCTGCGCGCGGGCGGCCACCCGATGGCGGTGGCCAGTGGCTCCTCGCGGGCGGCGATCGACGTCATCCTGGCCGGTACCGGGCTGGACGAGGTCATTCCGACGCGCGTCTCGGCCGAAGAGGTCGCGCACGGCAAGCCGGAGCCGGACGTCTTCCTCGCCGCGGCCCGGCTGCTGGGCGTGGAGCCGTCGAGGTGCGCCGTCCTGGAGGACGCGGTGCCCGGCGCCGAGGCCGCCCACCGGGCCGGGATGGCCTGCCTGGTGGTGCCCTCGGTACCGGAGAGCGTGTCGGACCCGGCGTTCGCCCGTGCCGGGTTGTTGTTCCGCGGCGGCCACCCGGAGTTCTCCGCCCAGGTGGCCTACGACTGGGTGCAGGGGTTGTCGGCGCACGGCGGGTAGCGGCGGTCCGCCCGGGCCGCGGTCGCCTGGGCCGGGGGCCGGGGCGGCCTCGCCGGTCGGGCGGTGCCGGCGGGGCGGCCTGGCACGGGTGCCGGGCGGTGGACGTCCCCGGCACCCGCCCGAGGTCAGCGCGCGGCGGCCACGGCGGCCTGGCCCATGGACTGTTCACCCGCGGCGTTGGGGTGGAAGGGTGCGGCAGCGGTCGTCAGCAGCGGCTCGACCCACCGGGTCCCGGCGGCCTTGCAGACGTCGTGGCCGACCGAGGGCCGGTAGGTGTCGACGTACGTCGCGCCGTGCGACGCGGCCTGAGCGGCGATCATCGAGTTGAGGCGCTTCTCGGTGTCGCGCAGCCACGGCGCGTCGCCCTTGGCGATCGACACGGTGGAGGAGCAGTTGGAGCCGTCGTCGGGAAGGATGTCCGGGTAGCCGACGACGAGGACCTTGGCGTGCGGGGCCCGCTGGTGGACGCCGTCGAGGACTGCCGCGATCTTCGGTGCGGTGGAGTTGATGGTCCGGGCGAGCTGGTCGGTGCCGGTCCAGGTGTAACTCGTCTTGCACGGTGACCCGCCCGGCGAGAGGACACCGAGGCTGATGCACCGCACGAGGATGTCGGCGAAGCCGATGTCGTTGCCGCCGATGGTCACGGTGACCAGGTCGGTGTCGGAGGTCAGTGCGTCGAACTGCGGTGGCGCGGAGGCGCTCTGCGCGGAGGTCATGTCGTCGGTGACGGCCCCTCCGCAGGTGACGTCGGTGCGTACGGCGGGGGCGAGCGAGGCGCTGACCACACTGGGGTAGTTGTGGTCGCTGCGGGTGCAGTCGGTGTCGACCTGGGTGGGTACCCCGGCGCCGGAGGCGTAGGAGTCCCCGAGGGCGACGTAGTGGGCGACCGCGCTCTGCGCCGAGGCGGGGGCCGCACCCGCTCCGGCCGCCACGCCCAGGGATGCGGTGACGGCGGCTGCGGCCAAAAGGGAACGGACACGCGGCGATCTGGCTGACGACATGGGTCTGCCTCCACGGTGAGGAAGAAGGGGACGCGCCCCGCCCCGACGGGTCTCGACCGCCGTGCGGGCACGCCGGCACGGCCCGGACGGTCTGGCCGTACGGTGTCGTGCCGTGGAGCACACGTGGTTACTGATCGGTCCTACCGAAGCGTAAGAATGGGTCCGGACCTGGCGGGGCGTCAATGTCCCGGACAGGACTGCCTCAAGAGACGGCCGGTCGGCGTCAGGTGCGGCCGGCGACGGCAGGGGCCCGCCGAGGCCCGCACCGAGGGCGGCCCGGGTGACGCAGTGGGCCACGGGCAGCGGGGGCGTCGGAGACCGTGGCGAGGAGTCCGGAGGTGACCGGGCCGGGGTCCTCGGCGCGGTCGGTGGTGGCTGCCGGCGTCCGAGGCTGTCGCAGGGATCACGTGCCCTCTGGACCGTGCGCACCCGCGGAGAGCGTTCCCCCAGGTCACCGCCGTGATGAGCCCGGCCGCGCGGTTCCCTGCGGCCCACCGGCCGCCGGGCCCGGCGGAGAAAATCCCGGCGGGTGGCGGTCGAGGTGGGGTAACCTGGTCGGGTCCTGTTGTCTCCGATAGAGGTGGACGTTGCGCATCTGAGGTCCGCGATCACCACGCGGTACGGCCCGGCCGTACCTCACGTCACGCTGCAGTCGGCTTTCCTGCCGCCCGTGACCTGCGTGGATGCGACCTCGGTGCACGAGCCGTCCTCCGTCCTCCCAGGACCTCTCCTTCCGGCTCGACCGCCGCGTGGTGCTCGCACACGAAGCCCGTGTCCCTGCGCTGACGACTGCGAGTACGCCATGCACGATTCCCCCATGACCGGCACCTCGGTCACCTGCTCCTCCCTCTCCTTCCAGTGGCCCGACGGCACCCCCGTACTGGACGACCTCTCGGTGGTCTTCCCCCGCGGCAAGACCGGCCTGGTGGGCGCCAACGGCACCGGGAAGTCGACCCTGTTGCGGCTTCTCGCCGGCCGCCTGCGTCCCTCGGGCGGCTCGGTCACCGTCCACGGCGGCCTCGCCTACCTGCCGCAGGACCTCACACTGGACACCTCCCTCCGCGTCGACCAGGCCCTGGGCATCGCCGAGCGCCGCGCGGCGCTGCGTGCGGTGGAGGCAGGCGACGTGTCCGAGGCCCGTTTCGAGACCATCGGTGACGACTGGGACGTCGAGGAACGCGCCCTGGCGACCCTCGGCTCCCTGGGGCTGGGCGGTCTCGAACTGGACCGCACCGTCGGGCAGATGTCCGGCGGCGAGACCGTGCTGCTGCACCTGGCCGCGCTGCTGCTGGAACGCCCCGACGTCCTCCTGCTGGACGAACCGACCAACAACCTGGACCTGTTCGCGCGCCGGCGGCTGTACGAGGCCGTCGAGTCCTGGCGTTCGGGTTCGCTCATCGTGGTCAGCCACGATGTCGAGCTGCTGGAGCGGGTGGACCGGATCGCCGAGCTCCGGGCGGCCGCGGTGACCTGGTACGGCGGCGGCTGGTCCGCCTACCAGGAGGCGTTGGCCGTGCAGCAGGAGGCGGCCGGGCGCATGCTGCGGTCTGCCGAGGCGGATGTGCGCCGGCAGCAGCGGGAACTGGAGGAGGCCCAGATCAAGATCGCCCGGCGGCAGCGCAACAGCAGGAAGATGGACGTCGAACGCCGCGCCCCGCGCATCGTCGCCGGCGCGCGCAAGCGGTCGGCGCAGGAGTCGGCGGGTCGGCTGCGCGGCCTCCACGAGGAGCGGCTGAGCGATGCCCGGGAGCGGCGGGAGGAAGCCGCCGAGGCGGTCCGCGCGGACGCCGAGATCCGGGTGGACCTCCCCCACACCGCGGTCCCCGCCGGCCGCACCGTCCTGAGCCTGGACGGGCTGCGTCCCGCCTACGGCAGGCTGCGGGAGGGGACGCTGCGGGTGCACGGCCCGGAGCGGATCGCCCTGGTCGGACGGAACGGCGCCGGCAAGACGAGCGTGCTGCGCACCCTCACCGGTGAACTCCCCCCGCTGGCCGGGACGGCACAGGTCCACGTCCCGGTCCGGTTCCTGCCGCAGCGTCTGGACGTGCTCGACGACGAGCTGAGCGTGGCAGCCAACGTCTCCCGGGCGGCTCCCGGCGCCACGGACAACACCGTCCGCTCCCAGCTGGCGCGTTTCCTCTTCAAGGGAGCGCGTGCCGAGCAGCCTGCCGGCAGCCTGTCGGGCGGCGAACGGTTCCGGGCCGCCCTGGCGGCCACGATGCTCGCCACACCGGCACCGCAGTTGCTGATGCTGGACGAGCCGACCAACAGCCTCGACCTCGCCAGCGTCCGGCAGCTCACCAGCGCACTGGAGTCCTACCGGGGCGCGCTCCTGGTCGCCAGCCACGACCTGACGTTCCTCGCGTCGATCGGTGTCACCCGGTGGCTGCTGCTCACCGACGAGTTGCGGGAGACCACGGCCGAGGAGGTCACCGACCTGCTGGCGGAGACGGAGCACTGAGACGGGCCCGGACCGGCAGGCGTGGGGCGCGCCCGCCGGTCCGCGGGCTGCCGCATCCCGGGCCGGTGGCGGGCCCGCACCGCCCGCCCCGGCTCACCCCATGGTCTTGGCGCCGTCCAGGGCCTCGCGGATGATGTCGGCGTGGCCCGCGTGCTGCGCGGTCTCGGCGATGACGTGCAGCAGCACCCGCCGGGCCGACCACCGCGTGTCGGGCTGGAACCAGGGGGCCTTCGGCAGCGGATGGGAGGCGTCCAGGTCGGGCAGGGTGGTGACCAGTTCGTCGGTCCGGGCCGCCACGCGGGCGTAGTCCGCCAGGATTCCGTCCAGTGTGTCGCCGGGCAGCATCCGGAACTCGTCGTTCCGTCGCGCCAGGTCCTCCTTGGTCATGTCCGCGAAGTCCCCCATCGCCGACGGCCCTTCCACGATGAAGGCCGCCCAGTTCCGCTCGACCGAGGCGGTGTGCTTGACCAGGCCGCCCAGGCACAGCTCGCTGGCGGTGGTGCGCCGCCCCACCTGTTCGTCGGTGAGGTCGCGTGTGGTGAAGCGCAGGAAGTGGCGCGCCCTGCCCAGCATCTCCAGCAGGTCGGCGCGTTCACCGGTGGCGGCCGGTGCCTCGGGGGCCTTCTTCGGGGTCGTCTGGCTGTCGCTCATGGGGTTCACCTTCCGGGGTTCCTGTTCCCTGTGCTGTGGTCCACGCTAAGCAGCACAGCGGTCAGTTCCCGTCCTCAATGGCGAAGGAAGCACGGCATGGCGAACACCAGCACCCGGACCCTGCGGCTGCTGTCCCTGCTCCAGAGCCACCGGCACTGGTCGGGCGGCGAACTCGCGGAGCGGCTGGGCGTCTCGGCCCGCACGCTGCGCCGGGACGTCGAGCGGCTGCGGGAGCTGGGCTACCCGGTGCAGGCGCGTCGCGGGGTGGACGGCGGGTACCAGCTCGCCGCGGGCGCGGCGCTGCCGCCGCTGGTGATCGACGACGACGAGGCGGTGGCGCTGGCCCTGGGCCTGCAGGCCGCGGCGCAGGGTGCCGTGGAGGGCATGGCCGAGTCCTCGGTGCGGGTACTGGCCAAGGTGGTGCAGGTCATGCCCACCCGGCTGCGGCGCCGGGTAGAGGCGCTGCGGGCGGTGACCGTGCGCGCCGACTGGGACGCCCCGGCCCCGGCCGAGGTCGACCCCGGCGTGCTCACCACGGTGGCGCTGACCTGCCGGGACAGCGAGCAGCTCCGCTTCTCGTACACGGCCGCAGACGGCAGGCACACCGAGCGCCACGTCGAGCCGCACCGGCTGGTCCGGCTCAGCCGCCGCTGGTACCTGGTCGCCTACGACCTCGGGCGGCACGACTGGCGCAGCTTCCGGGTCGACCGGCTCACCGCTCCGCGAGGAGCGGGTGGCCGGTTCGCGCCACGGGAGCTTCCGGCGGCCGACGCCGCCACCTTCGTCCGCCGGGGCCTGGTCGAACTGCCGCGGCCCTACCGGGTGGAGGTACTGGTGGACGCCCCGGCCGAGGTCGTCCGCGCGCGCATCGGGCGGTGGGCCACGGTCGAGGAGGTCGACGCCGACCACTGCCGGATGCGCATGACGGCGGACTCGCTGGACTGGCCCACCCTGGCGCTGGGCGTGGTCGACGCCGAATTCCACGTGCTCCACCCACCCGAGCTGCTGGAGCGGGTGCGCCAGTGGGGGGTTCGGTTCGGGCGCGTCTGACCGGTCGGGCGGCCCGGAGCGTGGCCGGTACGTCACCGCAGGCGGTGACGCGGCTCCCTGCCGAGGGTGCCGGACCGTCCGCCCCCGCGCGGGGAGCCGGTCCGTGTCGTTGCCCGCCGGCCGGTGGCGGCTGCCGAGCGTGCGAGGTGCCCGGTTCTCGGGCGGTGCTTCAGGACCGGCGGCGCGGCTTGCCCCGTCCGCCGCCGCGGCTGCCGCCGGCCGCCTTCCGTCCGGCTCGGCGCGGCCCGCCCGCGGCCCTGCCCCGCTGCGGGTTCTCGGTGCGGGGGCGGGCCGGCTTCGTCTCGGCCTCGGCGGCGGACTTGCGGCGGCCCCGGGTGCTGTTGACCGTCCGGCCGCGGACGACGCCGACGAAGTCGTCGACGTGGTCGGTGGTGCGGTCCTGCGGCCAGGCCAGAGCGACGCCGGACTGCGGGGCGTCGGTCAGCGGCCGGTAGGTCAGGTCCCTGCGGTGGTGCAGGCGCGCGAGGGACTGCGGCACGGCGAGCAGCCCCACCCCGGCCGCCACCAGTTCGATCGCGTCGGCGGTCGTGGCGGGGCGCTCCAGCGCGGGCCGCCCCGGCGGGCGCTCCCAGTCCAGCACGTCGTCCAGGGGGTGCAGCGCGAGGTCCTCGGAGAGATCCTCGCCACACACCTCCTCGGCCGCAGCCACCAGGTGGTCCTTGGGGACCACCACCACCGTCGTCTCGGTGTAGAGGGGGATGGCGCTGAAGACGTCACGGTCCACCGGCAGCCTGACCAGGCCCGCGTCCGCGTCACCACGCCTGAGCACCTCCTCGGCCTCCGCCGGGGAGACCGCCACGAGCTCCAGGGGCACCTCGGGGTACCGCTCGTTCCAGGTCCGCACCCACTTTCCGGGAGTCACGCCCGGTACGTAGGCGAGGCGAAAGGTGGCAGAGGCATCCGAGTCGGTCATTGCGCAAGGGTATCGGCCGTGGTCACGGGCGCCGCGCACGCTCGATACCCTGGACACCATGACCTCGCACCGCAGCACCCAGACCATGAAACCCGCCACCGCGGCGAAGAAGCTGGGTGTGTACCTCCAGGCCACCCCCGCCGAGTTCCAGGAGGGCGTGGTCTCGCGGGACGAGCTGAACGCCCTGCAGGCCGATCCGCCCGAGTGGCTCCGCGAACTGCGTCGCAACGGTCCGCACCCCAGGCCGGTGGTCGCGGCGAAGCTGGGCGTCTCCATCTCCGGTCTCGCCCGCGGCGGGATCACCGAGGCGCTGACCACCCAGGAGATCGACGCGCTGAAGGAGGACCTCCCCGAGTGGCTCCGCCAGGAGCGTGCCACCCAGGCCGAGGTCCGCAGGGAGGCGGTCCGTATCCGGGAGAAGCAGGCCGAGCGGGAGGCGCGGCCCGGGGACGCCCGGCACTGAGGCCGGCCCGCGGCCTGGCGGCGGCCCGTCCCGGCCTCCGCCTCGCCGGAGAGCGCCCCGCGGTCCGGCTCCTCACTCGGTGTCTGGGCCGCCTCGCGCCAGCGTGGGGATCGGGTTCTCCGAGAACCACCTGGTCAGAAAGGTGAGGAGCACGGTGATCCGGCGGGGCGTCTCCCGGCCCGGCCCGTGGAGCGCGTACAGCGGGCGGTCCGGCACCCCCAGCTCGGGGAGCAGCACCTGCAGCGTCCCGGCCGTCAGGTCCTCGTAGACGGGACGCTGCGGCAGCAGCGCGATGCCGCGGCCGTGCACGGCGGCCTTCTGCAGGGCCAGGTAGGAGTTGGAGGAGAAGGCCACGTTGCGGACCTTGTGCAGGGTGGCGGAATGCCCGTGTCCGAGCCGCCAGACCGGGTCGTTGACGTGGAGCAGGCAGTCGTGCCGGGCCAGGTCGTTGGGGTGCGTGAGCGGTCCGCGCCGCGCCAGGTAGGCGCGCGAGGCGCACAGGACGAAGGGCAGCGAGGCGATCTTCTTCAGCCGCATGCTGGAGTCCCGCAGGTCACGCGTGTGGAAGGCGATGTCGAAACCGCTGTCGAGGAAGTCGTAGGTGCGCTCGGACATACCGTCGAGCTCGAAGCGGACGACGATCTTCGGATGCGCCACCGAGAAGGCGGATATGGCGTCCCCCAGGTCCAGGCTGCCTATCCACCTCGGGCACAGGATGTTGAGGGCGCCCTCCGGCCGGTCGTGCAGTCCGGCGATGCTCGACTCCTCGGCCTGGATCTCCTCGAGGATGCGTGCGGCGAACTCGGCGTAGCGCTGCCCCGGTCCGGTGAGGCTGACGGAGCGGGCGGTGCGGTTGACCAGCCGGACGCCCAGCTGTCGTTCGAGTTCGGCGACGTGCCGGGAGACCAGTGACCCCGAGGAGTTGAGCACCTTGGCCGCACCGCTGAAACTGCCGGTTCCGGCGACGGTGACGAGACTGCGCATGAGGAGCAGGCGGTCCATGGTCTTCCTTCGGCCGGCCGGGCCCCGGGGCGTGGCCGGAGCGCGGCGGATGGATCCGGGACGGGGCGGGGCCACAGGGCCTCGCCGAGGCGGCGCCCGGGCGGCTGCCGGTCACGTCCTTGCCGTTGCGGCTCCCGCGCCCACCGGCCGGCCCCCGCACCCGGCCGGTGCCCCCACCGCTCGTACCGGGAAACTAACCCGGGCAGCCGGCGGCGACAAGATCCGGAAGCCGAAGTTCATCGCGCTCTCATGAAGGCGGCGGACCGGCCCTCCCGAGGGCGTCAGGCCGGTCCGCCGCCTCCGCCGGTGACCGTGACGGCGCGGTTGGTCGTGGACGCCGGCTGCGGCGGGGCGGCCCGTCAGGGCTGCGGGACCACGCCCACCACCTTCCCGACGGCGCGGTTGGCCTCCATGTGGCGGTGGGCGGCGGCGAGCTCCTCCAACGGGAAGACGCGGTCCACGACCGGACGGACTCCTCCCGTCTCGATCCGCCGCACGATGTCGGTGAGGGCCTGCCGGGCCCAGTCGCCGGTGTTGATCGCGCTGCTGGAGAACGTGGTCAGCGTCGCCCCCGACGGGATGTCCTCCAGGGGCTCGAAGGCCGGGATGACCCAGCTGTCGGAGAGGATGCCGGTGTTGCACACCCTGCCGCGCGGTGCGAGGGCCCGGAGCGAGTCGAGAACGGCGACACCGCCGACGAGGTCGAGGACGCGGTCCGCACCGTCGGGCCAGACCTCCCGGACCGCCTCGGCGACACCGTCACCCGCGTCGTGCACCACGTGGTCGGCGCCGTGGCGGCGCAGGACCTCCGCCTTGCCCGGGTCACGGGTCGTACAGGCCACCTCCACCCCGTATCCGGCAGCGAGGGCCAGGGCGCCCATGCCGACGGAGGAGGTCGCCGCCCGGATCAGCAGACGGTTTCCCGGTGCGAGCGACAGGGCCTCCAGCGAGCCGTGCGCGGTCAGGCAGGTTTCGGGTACGGCGGCAAGTGTGGTCCAGGGAAGGGTGGTGGTCAGCGGCATGAGCTGGGAGGTGGGCAGGAGGGCGTACTCGGCGTAGCCGCCGTCGAAGTCCCGGCCCATGCCGCCCATGGCCGCTGCGACGGTCGTGCCCGCCGGCAGGCCCGGGTCGTGGGACTCGGCGACCACCCCTACGCACTCGATGCCCAGCACTCGCGGGAAGGCGACGTTCGGCGACTGGCCGCGGCGGGTGAACAGCTCGGAACGGTTCAACCCGAACGCGCGCACCTGCACGAGCGTCCAGCCCTCCCGGGCGCGGGGCCTGGGCAGTTCGACCGGTTCCAGGACCTCCGGCCCGCCGGGCCGCCGCACCACCACGGCTCGCATCGTCTCCCCCACCGGCCTCTCCCCCTGTTCCCTGGCGCACGGGACAGCGAAAGGGTATCCGGGGAACCACCGGTGCGGGCCGGGGCCCTGAGGGTTGCTGCCGGTGGCCGGGGCTCCCCGCCCCCCGGCTCCGGTCCCACCACCAGGAACGCCCCCCGTCAGCCCGGTCCGCCACTGCGTCGCCGGCCCGCGCCCGTCGGGCCCGGTCCCGTGCCCGGGTCGGCCGCAGGCATAGTGGGCAGGGACCGAGACCGCACCCCCCGAGGAACCCGCATGCACACACAGCACACCGCCACGCAGCCCTCGCCCGCCTGGGAAGGCAAGGTGTTCGACGGTTCCTGGCGCGCCGGCCGCGGGGGCGTGCTCGACGTCACCGCCCCCGCGACCGGCGAGGTACTGGCCACCGTGGGTGTCGCCGGCGCGCAGGACGTGGCCGACTGCGTCGCCACGGCGGTCGGCGCGCAGCGCGACTGGGCGCGCCTGACCTACGAGGGGCGGGCCGGTGTCCTGACCCGCGCCGCCGAGCTGCTGGCCGCCGACCCGGACCGCGTCGTACGGTGGCTGGTGCCCGAGTCGGGCTCGGGCCAGGGCAAGGCGCGGTTCGAAGTCGGCCTGCTCATCTCGGAGTTGCGTGAGGCGGCGGCTCTCACCTCGCAGCCCTGGGGTGAGCTGCTGCGCAGCACCAAACAGCGCCTCTCGGTCTCCCGCCGTGTGCCGCTGGGCGTCGTGGGCGTGATCAGCCCGTTCAACTTTCCCGCCATCCTGGCGTTGCGCTCTCTCGCCCCGGCCCTGGCCGCCGGTAACGCCGTGGTGCTCAAGCCCGACCCGCGCACCTCGATATCGGGTGGCCTGGTACTGGCCGAGTTGCTGGCCGAGGCGGGGCTGCCCGCCGGTCTGCTGCACGTCCTGCCCGGGGGTGCTGAGGTGGGTGAGGCCCTGGTCGCCCACCCGCAGGTGCCCTGCCTCTCCTTCACCGGCTCCACGCCGGCCGGCCGGGCCATCGCGGCGGCCGCCGCTCCACTGCTGAAGAAGGTGCACCTGGAACTCGGCGGCAACAACGCCCTGCTGGTCCTGCCCGACGCGGACCTGGAGGCCGCGGCCTCGGCCGGTGCCTGGGGTTCCTTCCTGCACCAGGGGCAGATCTGCATGACCACCGGCCGGCACCTGGTCCACCGCTCGCAGGCCGCCCGGTACGCGGCCCTGCTGGCGGAGAAGGCCGACGCCATCGCGGTGGGCGACCCCACCGACCCGTCCCACCAGCTCGGTCCGCTCATCGACGAACGGCAGCGGGACAGGGTCCACTCGCTCGTCACCCGCTCCCTCGAGCAGGGCGCGACCCTGGCCGCCGGCGGCACCTACCAGGGCCTCTTCTACCGGCCGACGGTGCTGACCGATGTGCCCCTGGACGCGCCCGCCTTCGCCGAGGAGGTCTTCGGACCGGTCGCCCCGGTGGTGGCCTACGACACCCTCGACGAGGCGATCGACCTGGTCAACGCCTGTGAGTACGGGCTGTCGGTGTCGATCCTGACCGCCGACGCGTTCGCCGCCTGGGAGCTGGCCGACCGTATCGACTCGGGCGCCGTGCACATCAACGACCAGACGGTGGACGACGAAGCGGTGGCGCCCTTCGGCGGCAGCAAGGCGTCCGGGGTGGGCGGCCGGTTCGGCGGCAGGGCGGGGCTCGACACCTTCTCCGAGGTGCAGTGGGTCACTGCTCAGTCGGCCATCGCACGCTACCCCTTCTGAACCGGCCCCGGTCAGCACACCGTCGCGCCCGGGCCACGGGCACAGCCCTCGCGCCGGGCGGTCGGTCGTGGCGGGCGCCCCGCCGGAGCAGCGGCCCGGTGCGACGCGAGCGGTGCGGGCCCCGCTCACCCCGCGTGCTGGGCCGACATCCGCGCAGGGGCGTTGGCGGCGCCGAACCCGCGGTAGCCACCGATGCGTTGGACCATCTCGAAGAAGAGGTGGCGGCCGACCATGGGGGTGTAGAAGTGGAGGAACTCCCCGTCCTCGTCACGGTCGTAGAGGACGGAGTGGGAACGCAGTTCGGCGATCCGGTCCCCGGGCAGGTCCCAGCGGGCCGCCAGGTCCTCGTAGTAGTTGTCGGGGATCGCGAGCGGCGCCAGACCCGCGTCCCGGGCCGCTCGGGCCGCGGCGAGGACGTCGTCGCAGGCGAAGGCGGCGTGCTGGGTGGCCGGAGACGGGTGGGCGCCCAGGTGTGGGGTGTTGAGCGCGATCCGCACGCCCCGGCCCGCCTCCTCCGGCACGGTTCCCCCCGCCCGGTCAAAGGCGTCGGCGCCGGCGGGGGACGCCGTGCCGCCTCGGCCCGGTGCGGTGGTGAACGCCCGGCTGCGCACCAGCCCGTAGGGATCGGCGAGTTCCTGGCTGTCGGCGGGGTGGAGGCCGAGCACCGCGCGCAGGAACAGCGTCTCCTCGTCGTACCGGTCGAAGGGCACCTGGGCGGTGACGTGGTCGACGCCCCGCGCGCGGGCCGGGCCCGTCCGCGGCCCGGGGGCTGCCTCGCGGCGGTCACCCTCCGCTGCGGCCGCCGTGGTGTCGGTGGCCGGCCCGGGGCCGCGGTCGCCCGGGGCGGCGCCGAAGTCGGTGCGCCAGGTCCGGCCCTCGGCGTCGGCGGCGCAGAGCAGCACCTCCAGGGGGCCGTCCGTGGCGAGGGCGGGGAGGGCCGCTTCGCCGGGGCCGCGGGTGCCGGGGTCGGGACGGGCGCGGAACGCCGCGGCGCGGGCGGCCGCCCGGTCGAGGTCCGGTGTGCTGAGCCCGACTGCCGCCAGCGAGGGGCCGTCGGGCCGTGGGCCGCGGCCGGTGTGGACCACGATCCGGGCCTCGCCGTTCTCCCAGAGCGTGGCCGGCTTGGTGCGGTGGGTGCCGGTCTCCCGGAAGCCGAGGGCGGTCAGGGTGCGCGACAGGGCGGCGGGGGCGGCCGGGTCGGCGGCGAGTTCGACGAAGGCGAAGGCGCCGGCGGGCGCCGGCTCGGGCGGCCGGAACAGCTCCACCCGCTCCCCCGCCGCGGCGCCGGTGGCAAAACGGCCGACGGACTCCTCCAGCAGGAGCAGGGAGCGCAGCGCGTCGGCGGCGGTGCGGCCCGCATCCGCCTGCCGGAAGGTGTCGTTGAAGACCTCCAGTGACAGCGGGCCCCGGTAGCCGGCGGCCAGGACGTGGCCGGTGAAGCCGGTCAGGTCGAAGTCGCCCTGGCCGGGGAAGCAGCGGTGGTGCCGGGACCAGGACAGCACGTCCATGGCCAGCCGTGGGGCGTCCGCCAACTGGACGAAGAACAGCTTCTCGGCGGGGATCTCCCGGATGTGGGCAAGGTCGGTGGAGCGGGAGAGGATGTGGAAGCTGTCCAGGCAGACCCCGAGGTGGGGGTGGTCGGCAGCGGCCACCAGGGCGGCGCTGTGCCGGTAGTCGTTCACGTGCCGGCCCCAGGCGAGCGCCTCGTAGGCGACCCGCAGTCCGCGGGCGTGGGCACGTTCGGCCAGGGTGCGGAGCTGGGCCGCGGCCCGTGCGTCGTCGTCCACGGCCGCGGGGTGGACGCTGGAGCAGACCAGCATCGTCGGTGCGCCGAGCCGTTCCATCACGTCGAACTTCCGCTCCGCGCGGCGCAGGTTGCGGGCGAAGAGGTCGTCGGGCACCCCCTCGAAGTCGCGGAAGGGCTGGTAGAGGTCGACGGTCAGTCCGAGGTCCCGGACGCGGGCACCGATCTCCTCGGGCCCGAGGGCGCAGTTGACGAGGTCGCTCTCGAAGATCTCCACTCCGTCGAAGCCGGCCCGGGCAATGGCGGTCAGCTTCTCCTCCAGCGTTCCGCTGATGGACACGGTGGCGAGGGACTTGTGCATGGGACATCCAGGGTGAGGGAGGGACGGACGGTGGGCCGGTCGTCGACGGCACGCGGTCAGGCGGGAGCCGGCTGCAACGGCCCGCCGGGGTCAGCGCATTTCGATCCGTTTGACGTCGCCGACGAGGAAGACGTAGGCGGCGGCGCCGACCAGTGCCACGGCGCCGATGTACAGCAGGGCTCCGACGAACGAGCCGGTCGCCCCGACGAGGGCGCCCACCACGAGCGGGGTGAGGATGGAGGCCAGCATGGCGGCGAAGTTGAAGAGGCCGCCGGCCAGGCCGAGGAGGCCGGCCGGGGCGATGTCGGAGACCAGGGTCCAGCCCAGCGCCGCCATGCCCTGGGCGAAGAAGGCCACCGACATGATGGCGATGACCAGTGCGTCGTCGTCGGCGTAGTTGGCGGCGACGATGGTGGAGGCGAGCAGCAGCCCCGCGATGACGGGGAGTTTGCGCGCCAGGTTCACCGAGGCGCCGCGGCGCAGCAGGGTGTCGGAGGACCAGCCGCCGAAGAGCACCCCGACGCAGGCGGCGAGGAAGGGGATCATGGAGGAGAAGCCGACCTTGAGGAAGTCCATCCCCCGCTCGGTCTCCAGGTAGGTGGGGAACCAGGTCAGGAAGAAGACCAGGGTGGAGTTGCCGGCGAACTGCCCGAGCGAGATACCGAGCATCCGCCGGTCGCGCAGCAGCGGCAGGGCGCGTCGCCGGAACCCGTCGGCCCCTGCCGCAGTGGGGCCCTTCGCGGCGGGCCTCACCAGGCCACCGCCCGCCTCGATGAGGTCCAGCTCCGCCCGGTTGACCCGGCGGCTGGCGTGCGGCTCGCGGTACGTCGCCCACCAGCCGATGCCGAACAGCACCCCGACGGCGCCGACCAGGCCGAAGAGCACGCGCCAACCCCAGTGTCCGGTGATCCAGTAGAGCAGCGGGCTGATCAGGGCCATGCCGACGTACTCGCCGACGGTGTAGACGCCGGTGGCCGTGGCGCGTTCGCGCTGCGGGAACCAGGTGGCCACCACCCTGCTGTTGGCGGGGAAGCACGGCGACTCCGCGGCGCCCAGGGCGAGTCGGGCACCGAGGAGGCCGCCGAGCCCTGCGACCAGCGCGTGTGCCGCGGTGACCAGCGACCACAGCAGGACCGAGAGGCCGTAGGTCACCTTGGACCCGAAGCGGTCGAGGAAGAGGCCGCCGGGGATCTGCATCACGGCGTAGCTCCAGCCGAAGGCGGAGAAGACCACGCCCATGGTGGCCGCGCCCAGCCCGAGGTCGTGGCTCAGGTCGGGGGCGGCGACGCTGACCACCGCACGGTCCAGGTAGTTGACGAGGGTGCCGATGGCGAGGAGCGCCAGGATGCCGTGGCGCACCCTGGTCGGCCGGGCGGTGGCACCGTCCGGGGGCGCGGGTGGTGCGGTGGTCGGGGAACGGTCGCTGAGGGACATCGTGTCCTCCTGCGGGAGCGGGGGCAGGGGAGCCGGCCGGGGTGGCGGGCCGGAGGAAGAGAGGGCGGTCGGGGTCAGGCGGCGGTCGTCGCCGCGCCGGTGGTGTGGTGGGGGTCCGTGGCGTGGGGCGCGCGACCGCCCGCCTGCTCCTCGGGGTTGCCGTTCGCGGTGAGCCGGGCGAAGTGGCGCAGCATCCGTTCCGCGTCGGGGGTGGCGCCGGTGAACAGCTCGAAGGCGTGGACGGCCTGGAAGACCGCCATGCCGCCGCCTCCGACCACCGGGCAGCCGGCCCGCTGCGCGTGGCGCAGCAGTGCGGTCTCCAGTGGCCGGTAGACGACGTCGGCCACCCAGAGACCGGGGTGCAGGGCGGCCGGGTCCAGGGGGCAGCCGGGGTGGCCGACCATGCCGGTCGGGGTGGCGTGCAGGAGTCCGTCCGCGGCGGCCAGGCGGGCGTCGAGGTCGGTGCGGGGCGCGGTGAGCACCCGCTCGGTGCCGAAGTGGGCGCGGAGCCGGTCGGCGAGGGCTTCCGCCCGGTCCTGTGCGACGTCGACGACGGTCAGCCGGCCGGCGCCCAGGCTGAGTGCGGCATGGCCGACGGCGGCTCCCGCTCCGCCCGCGCCGAGGAGGACGACGCGGTCGAGGCGCGCGTCGGGCAGGGCGCGGGTGAGTCCGGCGGCGAAGCCGGTGGTGTCGGTGTTGTGCCCCACCGCCCGTCCGCCGTCGAGCACCACGGTGTTGACCGCGCCGATCGCCGCGGCCTGGGGCGAGAGGGCGTCGAGTGCGGGCAGGACGGTCTGCTTGCAGGGGTGGGTGACGTTGAGTCCGTCGAAACCCAGCCGCCGTGCCGACTCCAGCACCTCGGGGGCGTCCTCGGGCCGGACGCCGAGCGTGTCGATGTCCAGGACGCGGTAGGCGTACCCGATGCCCTGGGCGCGGGCCTCGGCCTCGTGCAGCGCGGGGCTGAGGGACCCGCCGATCCCGGAGCCGATCAGGCCGACGAGGCGGGAGGGGGTGTGGCTGGTCATGCGGTGGCTCCGATCAGTGTGCAGGCGCGTTCCACGGCGAGGGCGTAGCCCTGTACGCCGCAGCCGGTGATCACGGCGTCGGCGACCACCGAGACGTACGAGTGGTGGCGGAAGGCCTCGCGGCGGTGGATCGCGGTGAGGTGGACCTCCAGGACGGGCTTGCCGTCCAGGGTGGCGAGGGCGTCGGCCAGCGCCACCGAGGTGTGGCTGTAGCCGGCGGGGTTGATGACCACGGCGGCGTGCGACGTCCGGCTCTCGTGCACCCAGTCGATGAGCCGGCCCTCGTGGTTGGACTGGCGGAAATCGATGGTCACTGAGTGGGGCGCCGCTGCCCGGACGCACAGGTGCTCGGCGTCCGCCAGGGTGGCGGTGCCGTACAGTTCCGGCTCCCGTTGACCGAGCAGGTTCAGGTTCGGTCCGTTGAGGACCAGGATCGTTCGGGGAGACACGTTCACGTCCCTGTAATGTACGAACTGGTTCGTTAAATAGAACGACACGCAGTCGACCCTTGGGAAGCCCCCGCAGCCGACTTTTTCGGCCACCCGGTCGGCCCGGCCGGGACGTCGCTACGATGACGGTGCCGGGCGGGCCGGCCAGCGCCGCCGTCCCACCGGTCGCTCCGACCGGTCGCGCGCCGGCGTCCGCAGTCCGTGGCGGCCCGGGGCGACGCGCACCGCCGACCGAGGAACCCCATGCCTTCGCCCCGCCCGACCGCCGGCCCCGACCGGGAACGCCTGCGCGATGCCGACCGCACCAGGGCGGAGATCCTGGACGTGGCCACCGAGGAGTTCGCGCGCCTGGGGTACGCGGGAGCGCGGGTCGACGAGATCGCCGCGCGGACCCGGACCACCAAGCGGATGCTGTACTACTACTTCGGCGGCAAGGAGCAGCTCTACCGCACGGTCCTGGAGCGCGCCTACGCGCGCATCCGCGAGGTGGAGCGGCAGGCGGAGGTCGACCACCTCGACCCGGTAGCCGCCATCCGCCGGCTGGCCGAGCTCACCTTCGACCACCACCAGGAGCACCCGGACTTCATCCGCCTGGTGAGCGGTGAGAACATCCGCGAGGCCGACCACATCCGGGCCTCGCCGGAACTTGCGCGGCTGGGCACGCCCGCGGTCGGCATCATCGAGTCGATCCTCACCCGCGGCCGGGCCGAGGGGCTGTTCACGGCCGCGGCGGACGCGCTCGACGTCCACATGCTCATCAGCTCGTTCTGCTTCTTCCGCGTCGCCAACCGGCACACCTTCGGCGCCCTGTTCGACCGCGACCTGACCGACCCGGCGCTGCGCGAGCACTACCGGAGCATGCTCGGGGACCTGATCGTGGCGTATCTGACGAGCGCGCCGGCACCGGGGAGTTGACGGACCGCCCGCTGACGGGGGACGCGGCGCGCCACCGCGTTTGCCGTAACGGCAACCTGGCTCGTCGTCCGGGCGAGCAGCCGGGCAGGATCGTCCCCGGCGCCCCGGCCGGGGCACCCCCTCCGCCCGTCCCGTCCGGGCGCACCGTTCTCCGGGAGGACCGCAGTGCCGCAGACACCCGCCGCCGACCGCACCCACCGCCTGGTGCCCTCACCCGCCGGCCGCATCCACCTGGTGGAGCAGGGGACCGGTCCGCTGGTCCTGCTGGTGCACGGCTTCCCCGAGTCCTGGTACTCCTGGCGCCACCAGCTCCCCGCGCTGGCCGCGGCCGGTTACCGGGTGGCCGCCGTGGACGTCCGCGGGTACGGGCGCTCCTCACGGCCTGCGCAGGTCGAGTCCTACCGGCTGCTGGACCTGGTGGCGGACAACGTCGCGGTGGTGCAGGCCCTGGGCGAGGAGTCGGCGGTGATCGTCGGGCACGACTGGGGTGCGTCCGTCGCCGCGACCTCCGCCCTGGTCCGGCCCGAGGTGTTCCGCGCGGTCGGACTCCTGAGCGTGCCCTACACCCCGCCCGGCGGTCCCCGGCCCAGTGAGGTCTTCGCCCGGATGGGAGACGGGGAGGAGTTCTACGTCTCCTACTTCCAGCAGCCCGGCCGCGCCGAGGCGGAGATCGAGCCGGACGTCCGCGGTTGGCTGGCGGGCTTCTACGCGGCCCTCTCCGCCGGCACCCGGCCCGCCTCCGACGCCCCGGACCCGCACTTCGTCAGCGACGGCGGGGCACTGCGCGACCGTTTCCCGCAGGGTGGGTTGCCGCACTGGCTCGACGAGCACGACCTCGACGTCTACGCGGGCGAGTTCGAACGCACCGGGTTCACCGGGGCCCTGAACCGCTACCGCTGCATGGACCGGGACTGGGCGGACCTGACCGAGTACACCGGCCGCCCCCTCACCCAGCCCTCACTGTTCCTCGGCGGGGCCCTGGACGCGTCCACCACCTGGCTCGCCGACGCGATCCGGGCCTACCCCACCACCCTTCCCGCCCTGAAGTCCTCCCATGTCCTGAAGGGCTGCGGCCACTTCGTGCAGCAGGAGTGCCCCGAGGAGACCAACCGGTTGCTGATCGACTGGCTCGCCACTCTCGACTGAGCCGGACCACCCCCCGGCGGTGCGCTGCCGCCGGTCCCGGGAAGTCCTCGCCGTCCCGCGGCGGACGCGTCGCTCAGGGGGACCCGGGGCCCATCAGATCGCGCAGCAGCGGGCTTTCGAGGACACCGTGCGGGTCGAGGCCACGCAGCGTGGCGAGGGTGGCCTCCCACCCTGCGTTGCCCGGCCCGGCGGGAAAGCCGCCCGGAATGCGGTGGCCGATCACCTCCGCGTCGCTCCACGCCGCCTCGTCCGTGTACGCCCAGCCCTTGGACCACTCCACGCGCAGCGCGGACCGGTCGGTGCCGTCGAAGGCGGTGAACAGGGCGCGTTCGAGGTCGCGGTAGAAGCGGTGCGCTCCCGGCGTGCCGGGCAGGGTGAGGACGTCCAGCCAGACGGCGGTGTCCCACTCGGGGTGGTCGGGGCGGGGGGTGACGGCGGAGAGGGCCGGCGCGAGAGCCCCCGGCGTGCCCGCCCAGGAAGGGTCGTCGACGCCGGTGACCCTGATCTCCACCTGGCCGTTGACGGGGTACTCACCGACGGGCCGCGTAGCCCTCCAGCAGCTCGCGGTAGAGCGTGGCGAAGGTGTGGACCACCCACTGCACGTCGCGGCGCCGGACGAGGACGGCATACCCGTCGGCGGTCTCCCGCAGGGTGGTGGGTCTGATGTAGAGCAGCAGGTGGCGGGAGGCCCCCCACAGGTCCGACCGGGGCCCTGCGGCGAGGAGGTGGCGCAGCGCCTCCCCGTCCAGCAGGTCCCGCAGGAGGGTGTCGGAGAGGAGGAGATCGCTGATGTCCCCGGTCAGGGCGGCACGCGCCACGGCGTACTGCAACCGGCCGAAGAGGGGGGTCAACGCCCAGGACCCCTCGGCGAGTTCGCCGGCCAGGCGGGCGACCGGCTCGGGCAGGCTGTCGGAGAACGGGTAGTTGTAGGGCCCGTCTACGGCCCGGGAGGCGAACGGGCGGCGTGGTGAGCGCTGCCAGGTCTTCAGCCAGGGGTGGTCGGTGAAGGCGAACCAGATGGCCTCGGCGCGCCCGGTGCGGTCCAGGAAGGCGGCGAAGCTGTCGCTCCCGGCGGCCTCGGGGGCGGCGAAGAGACGGCTCGCGGGGACGTCCAGCGTGCTCACGCAGCGCAGCGTGGCGTCCTGCTCCACGCGCAGCACGACCTCGGTGACCAGCGCCCGGCCCAGGTGGACGAGGAGCGCCGCGCACGTGGGGTCGGCGCGCTCGAAGGTGCGGGCCACGTGCCGGCCGGCGTCCTCGTCCCAGACGACGGCCGTGAGCGCCACCACCCGGTTGCTCACCGAACCGTAGCCCTGGCCCGGCGCACGCTCCTCGCCTCGCGCCGGAACCGCCGTGCCGTGCCCGCCGATGGCCAGGACGCCGCCGAGGGTGAGGTCGCCGGGGGCCGGGCAGGAGGTGAGGCCGAGGCCCCGCTCCCCCAGGAAGTCCAGGAGTTCCTCCATGAGGACGCCGGTGCCGGCGCGGACCGTGTCCGGCCCGTCGAGCGAGACGGTGGTGAGATGGGCCGTGGTGTCGAGCAGTACCACGCGCTCGGTGCCGGCGGTGCCGTCCGCGACGGCCAGCGGCGCCCAGGTGTGGCGCTTCCCCCGCGGCCGCAGCCGCCACCCGTGCGTCGCGGCCCAGTCGGCGAGCGCCACGACCTCCTCGGCATCGCGTGGCGCGCAGGTCCACAGGGCGTCGGTGCGGACCTCGCCGGACCAGTTGACGAAGACGTGACGCTGGGCGGGTATCCCGGGCGGCAGGCCGGGCGGTGCCGGGGTCGGTGCGGCCGTGGCGGCAGGTCCGGCCGCCACGGCGGCTCGGGCGGGAGCCGCCGTCAGCGTGCCCGTGAGCAGCCAGCCGGCACCGGCGGACAGGGCGGCCACCGCGCGCCGCCGGCTCCACTCACTTCCGCGGCCCGCCGTCTCGGGCGTGTCACCGTCCGTCATCTCATCCCCTCGCGCTCAGCGTTCCGGTAGGGCGGCACCCGCCGTCGGGCGTCTTCGTGCGCCGTCTCACCGTAGGGACCTCCGGCCCGGGAGGAGGGGGGTTCGCCCCACCAGGCGGAGACCTTCGCGGCCGGGCCGGGCGACGGACCCGGTTTCCTCGAACTTGCTTGCTTCCGCTGGCACTTGCGTTCGGTTTTCGGCGTGCGCCCCCCGCTGCCGACCCCGAACCCGACTCCGACTCCAGGGACCCACTTGCCTGCGTCACCCCCTTGACCGGTGACGCATGCCGTGCGACAGTCACCCACAGGTGGACCGAAGGGGGCTCGGCGGGCTGCCCGGGCCGCACACCGCCGATGGCCCTCCGGCCCGACTCGACACACGCAGCGGCGACTTCCGGCAAGAAGCTCGCGCCGGCGCAGCCGGGCGGAGCCACGCAGGGCGTGCGCCTCTTCGCCTCGTCATCATCCGAGTGGAGGCTGGACGATGGAGTACCGGAACACGACCGAGCGGGACGCGGCGGCCCGGCAGGCGCGGTTCGGGGCACTGCCCGAGCGCACCCGCTTCGAGGACATGGTCGAGGAACGACCCGCCGACCCCGTGGGTCGTCCGGGGCAGGCGTACGCGTCCGAGGGCGCGTGGACCCACTACTCCTGCCTGGCACTGGACCTGGGCCTGTGACCGCGGTGGCCCGTGCGCTGCGGACGCGGGCCACCGGGGCGTCGGCGTGGCGGGGGGCTCCACCGTGAGCGGCGTTCCAGCCGCGTACCGGAGCCGGACGGCCGCCTGACCGATGGCCGGACACTCGGGTGCGCCCGCCCCCGCACCCGGACCCGACGGGGCCCGGGACGCGGACGCCGGCCCGGGAGTCAGCGCCTGTCTTCACCGGCGGACCGGTTGTCCGGGCCCCCAGGTGGGGCCGGTTGCGGCGCCGGACCGTCGCCGATCAGCGTGAACAGCCTGGTCATCGCTGCCACCGCCACAGTCCCCTCGGGACGCGCCGCGGGGTCGTCGTCCCGTTCGCGGTAGGCGGTCAGCAGGCGGCGGACGGCGGCGCCGAGTTCGGCCATCTCGGTCGGGGTGAGGTGGAGCACGGCGCTGAAGGACTCCTCCCGCCGCCACTCGGCCGGCATCGACTCCCGGTGGGAGAGCCAATGTGGGTAGCTCTCGTCCTCCAGGCCGCGTACGAGCGCGTTGAGGGGTTCCGGCACCGGCCGGGCGGACCCGTCCGGTTCCCAGCGCAGCCGCCACGGCCGGGCCCGTCCGCCGTGGTGCGGAGCCTCCTCGATGAGGCCCTGCCGCGCGAGTTGGCGCAGGTGGAAGGAGCACAGGCCGGAGCTGTGACCCAGGCGGGCGGCGGCCTGCGTGGAGGTGACGGTGCCGACCTCGGCGAGCAGGTCGAGCAGGGCCACGCGTACGGGATGGTCCGGGAGGGGCTGCCGTGCGCGGCGCGTCGGCGAACCCGGGGACTGTCTGCGGCCGTTGTCCTCACTCACTTTGCAAAGACTGCTACCTTGCAAAGCGTTCGGTCAAGCGCCGCACCTCGGCGCGGCCGAGGCTCCCTCGTGGTGTGGGTTCGGTCCTCTGTGAAAGGCGTTGGCTTCCCATGACGTATCGGTTCGGTGGCATCCCTCAGGGCCGTCGGATGTCCGGTGGCACCTCGCCGGACCGCCGGGTACGGGTGCAGGGCGAACCGGTCGACTCCTATCCGCGGTTGGCGCCGGAGGTGGAACGGGGGGCGGTGCGCCGTATCACCGTCGTCGGGGAGGAGGTCCTGCACCGTCGGTGCCGCGAGGTCACCCGCTTCGGCACCCCGGAGCTCTCACATCTGGTCGACGACATGTTCGCCACCAACCAGGTGGCGGAGGGGGCCGGTCTCGCCGCCAACCAGGTCGGGGTGGACCTGCAGTTGTTCGTGTGGGACATCACCGACGAGTGGGGGGTGCGCCACGTCGGGCACCTCGCCAACCCCGTCCTGGCGGAGGTGCCGGCCGAGCACCGCCGGTTGGTCGAGGAGCCGGAAGGGTGCCTGTCGGTCCCCGGCCCCTACCGGGTGGTTCCGCGCCTCGACAGTGCCGTGGTGCGGGGCCGCGACATGAACGGCTCACCCCTGGTGATCGAGGGCAGGGGCTACTTCGCCCGTTGCCTCCAGCACGAGACGGACCATCTGCACGGTCGTCTCTATCTGGACCGGCTCGCCCAGCGGGAACGGAAGGCAGCGCTCCGCGAGATGGCCGAGGCCAAGGAGCGGACCTTCGCCCGGCGCGCCGCTCTGGCGGCGAAACTGGGCAAGTGACCCCGCCCGGGCCCCGAGGTGACCCTCGCGGCTCCCGGAGCCGAAGGGCCAGGCGGTCCGGCCCCTCGACCCGAGGGCCCCGCCGCGACAGCCCGGCCCCGGCTGCGGGGCCTCCGGGCCGCGCCTGCCCGGAGGCCGTACCGTTCCGCCTCAGCGCAGCACGGCGTCCACCGCCGCCCGTGCCGCCGCGACCGTCTCCGGATCGGTGAGGAAGTGGGTGTCCTGCTCGGCCGAGGTGCCGGCGGCGCCCATCGGCACCCACGCAGCGCCCCGCCTGGTGGGCGCGCGGCGTTTGGCGGAGAGGTGGACGGCGGCGACGCCGGCGCCGGCCAGCCGGGGCACGTCCGTGGGGCGGACGCCCGCGCCGGCCATCACCTCGACGCCGGGCGCCGCCGCAGCCACGGCCGCAAGGGTGGCCAGACCGTCGACGGCGGTGGGCGCTCCGCCGGAGGTGAGGATCCGGGTGAGGCCCAGCTCGGCGGCGAGGGCGGCGGTGGCCACCGGGTCTGCCGACTGGTCGATGGCCCGGTGCAGGGTGATCTCCGCCGGCCGGCCGGAAGACCTGGCGGCGTCGGCGAGGCGTGCCATCGCCGGCAGGTCCAGGCTGCCGTCCGCGGTGAGTGCGCCGACGACCACCCCCGCGGCCCCCGACGCCAGGACCGAGCGGACCTCGGCCGCCATCAGGGCGACCTCCTCGTCCTCGTGGACGAAGTCGCCGGGCCGGCACCGCACGAGGACGTGGACGGGGAGACCGACCGCGGCGACCGTCTCGACCGAGGCCGCCGACGGGGTCAGGCCGCCCAGTTCCAGCGCGGAGCACAGCTCGACCCGGTCGGCACCGTGGTCGCGGGCCACCCGTGCCCCGGCGGGACCGGTGACGGCGATCTCCAGGGCAGGCCGGCGGGTGGCGCCGGTGCTCCCCCGGTCGTCCCGCGGTGTGCGCGCCGGTGTCCGGGCCGTCCGGTCCGGCCTCTCCCGCCCGGCGGCTGTGTCACCCCCCGGTCCGCGCCCCTGAGGTTCCCCGCGTCGGTCCCCTGCCCCGGGGAGGGCAGCCCGGGCCGCATCGCCTTCCTGCCGTGGGGTGGTCACTCGTCGTCCCCGGTGAGCGGCCGGTCGGCGGCCGGGATGATCCGGGCCGAGAGGTCCGGGTCGGCCATCTCCGGGTCGAAGGGGAACAGCGGACGGCGGATACGGCGGTGGCCCAGCCGCACCAGGTCCTGGTCGACTCCGCCGGGGGTGAGCGCCATCTTCCAGCTCACGGACATGTCGAAGAGTTCGGGCTCCAGGTAGCCGATCTTGACGACGACGATGTCGGCGCTGCGCGGGTCGAGGCCGAGGCCGGTGAAGTCGCTCTCGTGGTGGTACGGCTTGCGCAGCTTGGTGAGGATGGCGTGGACGCTGCCGACCCGGATCACCACCTCGGTCCCTGCGTCGCGGTCGCCGTGGCGGATGGCGTGCACCTGGCCGGTGAGGGTGACCGGGCCGGCGTGCCGGTCGTCCACCTCGGCGCCCGCTGTGACCGTGACGGTGGCCCCCACGCCGGCGGCCACAGCGGTGGCGACCGCGGCGGGGCCGGGCACCGAGGCGTAGATGACGGTCGGACCGTCCGGCTTCTGGAACTCGGGGCGGGCCAGCAGGTGGGTCAGGCCCCAGGTGACGTCGCCGGCGCCGCCCGCCGTCGGGTTGTCGCCGGTGTCGCTGATGAAGTAGGGGCGCCGGTCGGTGGCGAGGGCCTCGTCGAGGAGGCCGTCCAGGGTGCCGGTGGGGGCCACGAAGTCGAAGTCGCGGCGGGCCTCCCAGAATCCCCGGGCCAGACGTTCGGCGCCGGCTGCCACGGCCTGTTCGTCGGCGCCGGTGACGACCACGGCGGCCCGGTTGCGGGGCTCGTCGGCCCAGGCGTAGCCGACCCAGATCGCCGCGTCGGTGACGCCGTCCACGGCCTCGACCTCGTCGACGGCGGCGTAGACGCTCCGGGCGGGTTCGATGCGGGTGGAGGTCTGCTCGCCGGCCAGCAGCACCGGCACCGGCACCCAGGCCTTGACGGGGCGGGGCGCGCCGGAGACGAGGAGGTCCACGAGGTTGCGGGCGGCCCGCTCCTTGGTCTCCATGTGGTCCTCGTGCGGTGCCATGCGGTAGCAGGTGATCAGGTCGCTGCCGTGGACGAGTTCGCGGGAGACGTTGCCGTGCAGGTCCATGGAGGTCGAGATGATCACGTCGGGACCGACGACCTCGCGTATGCGCTCCAGCAGGACGGCCTCCGCGTCGTCGACGCCCTCCACGGTCATCGCGCCGTGGATGTCGTACCAGAGGCCGTCGGGGCGGGGAAGTGCCGCGAGCCGTGCCAGCAGTTCCCCGGTCAGCTCGGTCCAGGCGGCGGCGGTGACCGTGCCACCGGGCAGCGACTTGCCGACCAGCGCCCCGTGCCACTCGGCCGCCTCCCGCAGCGGTGCACCGTCGGCGAGGAAGGGGTAACGGGCGAGGACCTCCTCATCGCCCCGGGAGGGGTGGAAGGCGGGGGCCTCGGTCCGGGCCGGGGAGAAGGTGGAGGACTCGATGCCGAGTCCGGCGACGGCGATGACCGGGCGGGGGACGGCGGTGCGGGAAGGCGACATGGCTCCTCGTGCGGGGTGTGCGGGGTGGATCGGTCGGAGGTGCGCAGGGCTCGGGGCGGTCCTGAGGAGGTGCGGTCCTCAGGGGTTGCGCGGTGCGGCGATCGGGGCGCGGCCGGGGGCGGTGTGGCCGCCCGCCTCGCGAAGGGTGTCGGCCAGCGCGCGCTGGAGGGCGAACCGGCCGGCCCCGGCGAGTCCGGCGTCGGCGCCCAGGCTGACGCGTTCGATGGTGAGGTGCTTGGTCATCAGGGGATGGCAGCTCTCGTAGAGCTGACTGCGGACGGCGGCCACGAACGGCTCCAGGGTGGACAGGATGCCGCCGAGGTAGACCGCGTCGGGGTTGAAGAAGTTGACGTTGGCGGCCAGCACCTGGCCCAGGTAGTCGCCGGCCCGGCGGACCGCGCGGGTGGCCTCGGGGTCGGCGTCCATCGCCAGGGCGACGACGTCCTCGGGGCGGCTGACGTCGGCGCCCCGCTCGCGCAGGACGCGCACCAGGGCCGCGCCGGACGCCACCGTCTCCAGGCAGCCGGTGTTGCCGCAGGAGCACGGGATGTCGGCGCCGGCGTCGATCCGGATGTGGGTGATGTCGCCCGCCGCGCCGGTCGCCCCCCGGTACAGGCGCCCGTCGACGACGACCCCCGCCCCGATGGCCGAGCCGATCTTCACCGTGATCGTCTGCCGGTGCTCGGCGGGCCGTGCGCCGGCTTCGCCGACCGCCATGCAGTTGGCGTCGTTGTCCACGGCCGCCGGCACCCCGAACCGCTCCGCCAGCCATGCGGTGACCGGGAAGGAGTGCCAACCGGGCATGCGCGAGGGCAGGACGACGGTCCCCGAGACGACGTCGACCGGGCCCGGCAGTGAGAGGCCCACCCCGCGCAGCCGGCCCGTGCCATGCCGCTCGGCCAGTCTGTCGAGTGTGTCGGCGAGGTCGCAGAGGGCCGTCTCGGGGCCGGCGGTGATGTCGAACGGGACGGTGGTCACCTCGCTGAGGCCGCCGCCGGGCAGCACCACCCCGATGCGGGCGTGCGCTCCGCCCAGGTCGGCCGCGAGGGCGAACTCGTCGGTGCTGCCGAGCCTGAGCACCTTGCGCGGCCGTCCGCCGGTGGAGGACCGGGTGCCCTCCTCGGCCACCAGTCCGCGCTCCACCAACTGGCCGACGGCCAGCGAGATGGTGGAGGGGGCGGCGCCGAGCAGGTCGGCGAGTTCGGCGCGCG
The DNA here is from genome assembly GCF_042733155.1 of Streptomyces sp. NPDC059740. Classification (NCBI taxonomy): domain Bacteria; kingdom Bacillati; phylum Actinomycetota; class Actinomycetes; order Kitasatosporales; family Streptomycetaceae; genus Streptomyces; species Streptomyces sp. NPDC059740. Next base: position 202,939 of record NZ_JBHWGP010000005.1, read on the forward strand.
AGGTGGCCTGCCCGGAGGCGATGAGTTCGACGATGCGTGCGGCGAGCGACGGTGCGCCCTTCCCGGCCCTGCGGCCCCGTGCACTTATTTCAGTCATGTACGAAGTAACTTCCGCAACGGTGTGTGTGACGACGACAGTACGCCCGGGATGCGGCGAGCGGAACAGGCGATGAGGCGAACGGAGCGTCCCTGCAACCGTGCTGAACACATCAAACTGGTACATAAGCCCACCCCGATCGGCGCCCCGGGACTTAGATCGAAGCCGAAGAAACTTTCTTTTTACTAAACTTTGTTTGTTTGTTCGGCGTGTCCGTCGTTGACTGTCGGCAACGTCGCGCCGTTCCGACGGCGGCGCCCCCGCCGCCCCGTGGGCGGAGCGGGTCCTTTCACTTCCGAGGAGAGCCATGTCCCCTGCTCAGCCGGCGAGACGCCGGCGCTGGGCCCTCGTGACGGGCGCCGCCGTCACCGTCGGAGCCCTCCTGACCGGCTGTTCCGGGACGGGCGGCTCCCCGAGGTCGTCGGCCGACACGAACTCGATCGACTACGCGCTACCCCCCAACTTCACGCCCAACTGGATTCTGCCGGTCGGCACGGCGGCGCACCTGAACACCAACAACTCCTCCATATCGCAGTCCCTGTGGGAGCCGCTGGTCGCCTACGACGGCTCCACGGGCAAGATCGGTTGGAACAAGGACGCCTCCCTGGCCACCGACGCGGACTTCGCCGAGGACGGCCGGAGCGTCACCCTCACCCTCGGCGACCGCCACTGGAGCGACGGGAAGCCGATCACCTCCCGCGACATCCAGTTCTGGTACAACCTGGTCAGGGCGGAGAAGAAGCAGTGGGCCAGTTACAACCCCGGCAAGGCGCCGGACAACTGGACCTCGCTGAAGGTGCTCGACGACAGGCACTTCACCCTCACCTTCGACCGGTCCTACAACCAGCAGTGGATGCTCGCCAACGAGCTGAGCCTGATCCGCCCGATGCCCCAGCACGCCTGGGACAGGACCAGCGCCTCGGCCGCCGTCTCGGACGCGGACCGGACCACGGCCGGCGCCAGGAAGGTCTGGAAGTACCTCAACTCGGCCGCCAAGAACATCTCCGGCTACGCCACCGATCCGCTCTGGAAGACCGTCAGCGGCCCCTACACCATCAAGTCCTTCTCCACCGCCGGCCGTGTCGTGCTGCGCGCCAACCCCCACTACGACGGCGGCGGGAAGGCCCACATCGCGACGGTGAACCTGCTGCCGTTCACCACCACCGCGGCCGAGGAGAACGCGCTGCGCGCGGGGACGGTGGACTACGGCTACATCAACGCCACCGACCTGCCCCAGAAGGCCTCGTTCACCGGCCGGGGCTACACGATCAAGCCGTGGGCCGGCTGGGCCGTGACCTACATGCCGTACAACTTCCACAACCCGGCGATGGGCGCGGTGTTCAAGCAGCTCTACGCCCGCCAGGCGATCCAGATGTCGGTGGACCAGACCACCATCTCCAAGGTGCTCTTCAACGACACCGCGGTCCCCACCTACGGCCCGGTCCCGCAGGGCCAGTCCTCGGCCTTCCTCGCCCCCGAGCAGCGCACCAACCCCTACCCCTACTCCCCCGCCAGGGCCAGGGCTCTGCTGACCGGCCACGGCTGGAAGCTGCGCGACGGCGTCATGACCTGCGCCAGGCCCGGCACCGGCGACACGCAGTGCGGGGCGGGGGTGGGGCGGGGCACCGAGTTCCGGATGCAGGTGCTCTCGCAGTCCGGCTCGACCGTCACCGACAACATGATGAGCGCCCTGCAGTCCTCGCTGGAGCAGAGCGGCATCGCCTTCTCGATCAAGACCGCGCCCGTCAACTCGGTGCTGTCGCAGGCGAGCCAGTGCTCGGGGCGCTCGGGGTGCTCCTGGCAGCTGTCGTTCTTCGGCACGGCCGGGAGCTGGTACTTCCCGGCCTACCCCAGCGGTGACTCACTGTTCCAGAGCGGCGGCAGCTCCAACTTCGGCAGCTACTCCAACCCCGCCGTGGACCGCCTGATCACGCAGACCACGAGGTCCACCTCCCCGGCCGCGGTGCGCAGGTACAGCGCGGCGCTGGCCAAGGACCTGCCCGTGGTCTGGCTCCCGGAGCCGGACTACCAGGTCTCCGTGATCCGCAAGGGCCTGGGCGGCTTCGCACAGGACTCGCTCGCCAACTTCCACCCCGCCCAGTGGGCCTGGACCACCAAGTGAGAGGCGGACCGGTGACCGTGCGCACCCTCACCGAGCCGAAGCGACCGGAAAGCATATGAGTACCCCCACCTTCCTGATCAGACGGGCCCTGCAGGCCGTCACCGTCATCGTCATCGTGACGATCGTGGTCTTCTGCCTGCTGCACGCCCTGCCCGGGGGGCCCGCCCGCGGCATCCTCGGCCCGCAGGCGACGGCGCAGCAGATCACCGCCTTCGAGCACGAACAGGGCCTCGACAAGCCCCTGCCCGTCCAGTACTTCTACTACCTGGGCCAGCTCCTCCACGGCGACCTGGGCACCTCCTACACCCTCAACGAGCCGGTCTCCCAGCTCATCGCCGAGCGGCTCCCCAAGACCCTCCTGCTGACCGTGCTGTCGGCGCTCGTCGGCCTGGTGTTCGCGGTCCCGCTGGGCATGTGGCAGGCCGTGCGGCGCAACCGGCCCGCGGACTACGTCATCACCACGCTGAGCTTCATCGCCTACTCCACGCCCGTCTACTTCCTCGGGCTGGTGCTGGTGCTGGTCTTCAGCCAGGTGCTGCCCTGGTTCCCCGCCCAGGCGCCGCAGGGCGACACCCTCGCCCAGGTCTTCGCCGAACCCAGGGCGCTGGTGCTGCCGCTGATCGCGGGCGCCGCCTCGATGGTGGCGGTCTTCAGCCGGTACATGCGGGCGGCCACCCTGGAGAACCTCTCCGAGGACTACGTCCGCACGGCCCGGGCCGGCGGCTCCCGCTCCCGCGCCATCCTGTGGCGGCACGTCTTCCGCAACTCGCTGACCCCGGTGACGGCCATGCTCGGGTACTACGTGCCGGTGCTCTTCGGCGGTGCCCTGGTGGTGGAGCAGCTCTTCAACTACCCCGGGATGGGACTGCTGTTCTGGAGTTCGGCGCAGGCCTCGGACTACCCGGTCCTGCTGGGCTGCGTCCTGGTGATCGCGGTCGCCACCGTGGTCGGTTCCCTGCTCGCCGACGTCGTCCAGCGCGTCATCGACCCCCGAGTGAAGGCAGGTCGGGCATGAGTACCGTCACCCAGCCCGGCGAGATGCCCGGCACCCGACCGGCCGCCGCACCGGGCGAGACCTCCGGCACCCGGCTCGCCGCCCGCCGGTTCCTGCGCAACCGGCTCGCCGTCGTCGGCCTCGGCGTGGTGGTGTTCTTCTTCCTGTTCTGCTTCGTCGGGCCGCTGCTGTTCCCCACCGACCAGACCCACACCCTGCTGCACCAGGTCAACCTCGCCCCGAGCGCCCACCACTGGCTGGGCACCGACGCCGTCGGCCACGACGAGCTCGGACGGCTGATGTACGGCGGCAAGGTGTCGCTGGTCGTCGGTTTGGCGGCGGGCGTCCTGGCCACGGTCATCGGCACCCTGTGGGGCGCCGCGGCCGGGTACGCCGGGGGCTGGCTGGACGCGGTGATGATGCGGGTCGTGGACGCCGGAATCGCCATCCCGGCACTCTTCATCCTGCTGGTGGTGTCCGCCATCACCACCCCGGGGCTCACCGGGCTCGTCGTCATCCTCGGCTTCGTGTCCTGGCTGGTGCCGTCCCGCCTGGTCCGGGCGGAGACCCTCACCCTGAAGAACCGCGACTACGTGCTGACGCTGCGCGCCATCGGCGGTACCCACTCCCGGGCCATCACCCGGCACATCCTGCCCAACTCCGTCTCGACCATCGTCGTCGCCGCCACCTTCCAGATCGCCGACGCCATCCTGCTGGTCGCCTACGTCTCCTACCTGGGCATGGGCGTCCAGCCGCCGGCCACCGACTGGGGCGGCATGCTGACCGCCGGCCTCAGCGCGGCCTACTCCGGATACTGGTGGCTCATCCTGCCGCCCGGCCTGGCCATCATCCTGGTGGTGTGGGCGTTCAACGCGGTCGGGGACGGGCTCCGCGACGCATTCGACCCGAGGGGACGCGGATGACCGCCACCCAGGGGCCCGCCGCCACCGCGGCCGGGCCGATCCTCGAACTCGACGACCTGCGCGTCGACTTCACCACCGAGACCGGTGAGGTGCCCGCCGTCCGCGGTGTCGCCCTGCACGTCGGCCCGGGCGAGACCCTCGCCCTGGTGGGCGAGTCCGGCTCGGGCAAGTCCACCGTGGCGCTGGCCGCGATGGGGCTGCTGTCCGGCAACGCCCGGGCGAGCGGCAGCGTCTCGGTGGCCGGCACCCAGGTGGTCGGCGCCCCGGAGAGCGCGCTGGCGGGCCTGCGCGGCCGGACCGTCTCCATGGTGTTCCAGGAACCGGCCACCGCGCTGGACCCGCTCACCCGGATCGGCGCGCAGATCGCCGAGGTCATCCGCAACCACCGCCCGGTCAGGTCCGAGGAGGCCCGGCGTGAGGCGGTGGAACTGCTGCGCCGGGTCGGTATCCCGGAGCCGGAGAAGCGGGCGTCGGCCTACCCCTTCCAGCTCTCCGGCGGGCAGCGGCAGCGGGTGGTCATCGCCATGGCGATCGCCAACGAGCCCGACCTCTTGATCGCCGACGAGCCGACCACCGCCCTGGACGTGACGGTGCAGGCCGAGATCCTCGACCTGCTGCGGCGGCTCGCGGTGGAGACCGGCACCGGCGTCCTGCTGGTCACGCACAACATGGGCGTGGTCGCCGACTTCGCCGACCGGGTCGCGGTGATGTACCGCGGCGAGATCGTCGAGACCGGGCCGGTGGAGGAGGTGCTGCTGCGGCCCGTGCACCCCTACACCGAACGGCTGCTGGCCGCGGTGCCCCGCCTTACGGTGGCCGAGAGCGGAAGCAGCACCCCGCAGCCCGCGGCCACCGAAGCGCGGACCGACGCCGTCGTCGAACTGCGCGACGTCTCCGTGGTGTTCGGACGCGGCAAGGGGGCGGTGCACGCCCTGGACGGGGTCTCCTTCGCCGTCCACCCCGGTGAGACACTGGGCCTGGTCGGGGAGTCGGGTTCCGGCAAGTCGACCGCGGCCCGGGTGGCGCTCGGCCTCGTCCCGCCGACCGCCGGCACGGTCACGATGTTCGGCGCGGACCTCGCCCGTACCCGGGCCCGCGCCCGTCGGGCGCTGCGGGCCGGCGTCGGTGTGGTGCTCCAGGACCCGGTGGCCTCCCTGGACGCCCGGATGACGGTGGGCGAGTGCGTCGCCGAGCCGCTCAGGGTGCACCGCCGCGGCATGTCGGCCGCCGACCGCCGGGCCCGGGTGGCCGAGGTGCTGGACCGGGTCCGGCTGCCGCGTGACCTGGCCCGCCGGGCACCCCGGGAGCTCTCCGGGGGACAGCGTCAGCGGGTGAGCCTGGCCCGCGCGCTCGTCCTGGAGCCCCGCCTGCTGGTCGCCGACGAGCCCACCAGCGCCCTCGACGTCAGCGTGCAGGAGGCGGTGCTGGAGGTGATCTCCGAACTCCAGGACGAGCTCGGCTTCGCCTTCCTCTTCGTCTCCCACGACCTCGCCGTGGTCCAGCACCTGGCGCGGCGGGTGGTGGTCATGCGCGCCGGCCGGGTCGAGGAACAGGGCGCGACCGACGTGACCCTGCTGCGTCCGGAGACCGACTACACCCGGCGGCTGCTGGCCGCGGTGCCGGTACCCGACCCGGTCGTCCAGCGGGAGCGCCGGGCCCTGCGTCTGCGCACGCCGGCCACCGGCCGCACGGAGGCACAGGGATGAGCGGGACGGAGCGGACCCTGTTCGCCGGGGTCGACATCGGCGGCACCACCACCCAGGTGGTGCTCTGCCACCGCGACCTCACCGTGCTGGAGCGCGCCGAGGTGCCGACCCCGGCGGCCGAGGGCGGCCGGGCCATGGTGGGGGCGGCGACGGACGCCCTGGCCCCCCTGCTGGCCCGGACCCCGGGCCGGCTGGCCGGCGCCGGCATCGGTGCCGCCGGGGTGGTGGACGCCGCCGAGGGCCGCGTCCTGGTGGCCAGCGACTCCTTCCGCGGCTGGGCCGGCTTCCCCGTCGCCGCCGTGGTCGGCGACGCGCTGGGCGTCCCGGCCTTCCTCGACAACGACGTCAACGCCTTCCTGCGCGGCGAGGTCTCCGGGGGCGCCGTGCGCGGGGAGGCCGACGTGCTCGGCATGACGCTGGGCACCGGCGTCGGTGGGGCACTGTGGGTGGGCGGCACGCTGTTCGAGGGGCCGCACGGGGCGGCCGGAGAGATCGGGCACATCCCCGGCTTCGGCGAACTGCCCTGCACCTGCGGGGGCCGGGGGCACCTGGAGACCCTGGCCTCGGGCCGCTCCGTCGGGGCGCGGTACGCGGACCGCACCGGCCGCCGCCTGACCGCCCGCGAGGTCGCGACGGCCGCCGGGGATGGCGACCCGGACGCCCGTGAGGTGTTCCGGGCCGCAGGGGCGGCGCTCGCCCGGGCCGTGGTCATGACGGCCGGTCTGGTGGACATCACCACCGTGGTCGTCGGCGGCGGCCTCACCCGCGCCTGGCACCTCCTGGAGCCCCTTGTCCGCGCCCCCCTGGAAGCGGAACCCCCGGTCAGCGGCCGGCCCGTCCGGCTGGTGCGCGGGAGCCTGGGTTCCGACGCGATCCCCGTCGGCGCCGCCGCCCGGGCCCGGCGGGAGGTGGGCACGGAGTAGGGGTGCCGGGGCCGGTGAGTCCACCGGCGCACACGGCACGGGCGGCGGGCCCGCCGGGCGCAGGTGTCCGGCCGGCCCGCCGCGCCGAGGTCCTCGGGCTCCGCCGCAGGCGCCTCGGGAGACCCTTCCGTTCCGCGCCTCCCCGCGGTCACAAGGGTGCATGCCGCCTCGCTCCGGTGACACAGGCCACCCGGTTGGCTCTGCGGAGCACGGGTACTGGGCTGACTCCCCCGCGACGTCACCACGACGAGGAGAGACATGCCCGACATCAACGTCTTCGTACTCGGCCTGGACGAGGCCAACCTGCCCACCCTCCAGGAGGTGCCGGAGGCCGAGTCCTACCGGTTCCACCGCCTGCTGAGCGTGGAGGAGTTGCAGAGCGGCGAGGTCTCGGTACCCGACCTCCTCGCCCGCGCCCGCAAGCAGCTCGACGCCTTCGAGGGGTCGATCGACGCCGTCGTCGGTTACTGGGACTTCCCCGTCAGCACCCTGGTGCCGTTGCTCAGCCGCCACTACGGCACCCGCAGCACCTCCCTGGACTCCGTGGTCAAGTGCGAGCACAAGTACTGGAGCCGGCTGGAGCAGGCCAAGGTGATCGACGAGTACCCGCGGTTCGGGAAGGTGGACCTCTCCGCCGAGGACCCCCGGCCGCCGGAGGGCGTCCGCTTCCCCATGTGGCTCAAGCCCGCCCTGTCCTACTCCTCGGAACTCGCCTTCGGCGTCAAGGACATGGACGAGTTCCGGGACGCGGTGGCGCAGATACGGGAGGGCATCTCCCGGGTGGGGCGCCCCTTCGAGTACGTGCTGGACCAGTTGGACCTGCCGCCGGAGATGGAGGGGGTGGGTGGCCAGGTCTGTCTGGCCGAGGAGGCGCTGAGCGGCCTCCAGGTCGCCGTCGAGGGGTACGTCCACCAGGGCGAGGTCGTGATCTACGGCACGCTCGACTCCATCAACTACCCCGGGACCTCGTCCTTCCTGCGCCACCAGTACCCCTCCGCGCTGCCCGCGCCGGTGCAGGAGCGGCTGCGCGACGTCAGCTCGCGCGTCATGCGCCAGATCGGCATGGACGGCGCCACCTTCAGCATCGAGTACTTCTACGACCCGGCGACCGACGCGATCAACCTGCTGGAGATCAACCCCCGGCACTCCCAGTCCCACGCCGAGCTGTTCGAGTTCGTCGACGGCGTCCCCAACCACCACTGCATGCTCAGCCTCGCGCTGGGCCGGGACCCACGGCTGCCGGACGGGGAGGGCCGCTACCGCACGGCGGCCAAGTGGTACCACCGCTGGTTCACCGACGGCGTGGTGCGCGGCGTCCCCGACGCCGCGGCGATCGAGCAGGTGGAGCGCGAGGTGGGGGGCGTGCGCATCGACGTGGTGCCGCAGGACGGGCAGGCGCTCTCGGAGCTGGAGCAGCAGGACAGCTACAGCTACGAGCTGGCCCACGTCTTCACCGGTGGGAGGGACGAGGCGGAACTGCGCGAGAAGTACGACCGCTGCATCGCCGCGCTGGGCCTGGGTGCCGAGGACGTGCGCCCCGACGCCGCCCGAACCGGTGAGCGGCGTTGAGCCGCTCGCCCCGCCGCTGGTGTCGCAGGGTGCCCGGCGGGGCACGCGGGCCCGTGTCGCCGGTGGCGGATCCGCGCCCCGGCGCACCGGTGCGGCCCTGACCGCCGGGGCCGCACGGAGAGACGGAGAGGAGACGGCCGGCCACATGCGCTTCGTGACCAACCTGCCCCACCCCACGATGGAAGAGGACCACGTCGCCGTACCCGTGCGGGACGGCACCGTGCTCTCGGCGCGGGTGTGGCGGCCCGTCTCCTCCGACCGGGAGCCGGTTCCGGCGGTACTGGAGTACATCCCCTACCGCAAGCGGGACCTGACCTCGACCCGCGACGCCCTGCACCACCCCTACATCGCCGGCCACGGCTACGCCTCGGTCCGCGTGGACCTGCGCGGCACCGGCGACTCCGAGGGGGTGCTGCGCGACGAGTACCTGGAGCAGGAGCAGGCCGACGCCGAGGACGTGCTGGCCTGGCTCGCCGACCAGCCCTGGTGTGACGGCAGCACCGGCATGATGGGCATCTCCTGGGGTGCCTTCGCCGCCCTGCAGACCGCCGCGCGCCGCCCGCCGAGCCTGCGGGCCATCGTCATCGCCTCCTTCACCGACGACCGGTACGACGACGACATGCACTACATGGGGGGTGCGCTGCTCTCGGACAACCTCGCCGAGGCGGGCACGATGTTCGCCTACGGCACCTGCCCGCCCGACCCGGCCGTGGTGGGCGAGCGGTGGCGGGAGATGTGGCGGGAGCGGCTGGAGGGGACCAGGCCCTGGGTGCTGGAATGGCTGCGGCACCAGCGGCGCGACGACTACTGGCGCCACGCCTCGGTGTGTGAGGACTACTCGGCGGTGCGCACCCCCGTCCTCGCCTCCAGCGGCTGGGCCGACGGCTACTCCAACGCCGTCACCCGGCTCCTGGCCGGTCTCGACGTCCCCCGCAAGGGCCTCATCGGCCCCTGGTCGCACAAGTTCCCCCACCTGGGCGAGCCCGGCCCGGCCATCGGCTACCTCCAGGAGGTCGTGCGCTGGTGGGACCACTGGCTCAAGGGCGTCGACAACGGCGTGATGGACGGCCCCATGCTGCGGACCTGGATGCAGGAGAGCATGCCGCCCTCCACCGCCTACGAGGAGCGCCCGGGCCGCTGGGTCGGGGAGCCGAGTTGGCCGAGCCCCCAGGTCCAGCCGGTGGCGCACCCGCTGCGCGCTCACCGCATCTGCCGGCCGGAGGAGGAGGTGCCGGGCGGCGGCGAGCCGCTCACCGTGCAGTCGCCGCTCTCCGTCGGCCAGTTCGGCGGGAAGTGGGCCTCCTACAACGCTCCGCCGGACCTGCCCTACGACCAGCGTGAGGAGGACGGCGGCTCCCTCGTCTTCGACACCGACGTCCTGACCGAGCGGGTGGAGATACTGGGCTCCCCCACCGTCACCCTGGACCTCAGCGCGGACCGACCCGTCGCGCTGGTGGCGGCCCGGCTCTCCGACGTCGCGCCGGACGGCAGTGCCACCCGGGTGACCTACGGCATCGTCAACCTCACCCGCCTGGAAGGCCGCGACGCACCCGAACCGCTGGAGCCGGGACGGCGCTACCGTGCGACGGTGCGGCTGAACGGGGTGGCGCAGGCGTTCCCGCCGGGACACCGCATCCGGCTCTCGCTCTCCACCTCGTACTGGCCGCTGGCGTGGCCCCCGCCGGAGCCGGTGTGCCTGAGCATCCACGAGGGCTCCAGCAGCCTGACGCTGCCGGTGCGGCCCGTCACCGTCCCGGACGGCGTGGAGCAGCCGGCCTTCGGGGAGCCGGAGGCCACTGCGCCTCCGCCGACCACGCAGCTGACGCCGCCCGAGCAACGCTGGGAGGTGAAGCGTGACCTGGTGGGCTACAAGTCGCAGTTGGAGATCGTCAAGGACCCCGGGCTGACCCGGTTCGACGACATCGACCTGGAGGTGGGGCGCCGGGCCTACGAGCGCTACTCCTCGGTGGCGGACGACTTCTCCTCCGTCACCGGGGAGTCGTTCTGGACGATGAGCTTCCGACGCGATGACTGGGACGTCCGGGTCGAGACCCGTACCGTCCTGCGTTCCTCGAAGGAGGAGTTCTTCGTCGACGCGACCCTGGACGCCTACGAGGGCGACCGGCGGGTCTTCTCCCGCACCTGGAACGAGACGGTGGGGCGCGACCTGCTCTGACGAGGCGGTCGACCGGAGGAGCGGGGCCGGGTGCGAACCCGCTCCGGACCGACCCCGGTCCCCCGGCACCGCCGGCCGTCCCCGGCCGAGGTCAAGGACGGCCGACGGCGGTCTGTCTGCCGCTGCCGCCCCAGACCGCGGCTGTCGCCGTGCCCGGGCCTCGAAGAGACTGCGCTCCCGTCTTCGAGCACGTCGTGTTCGGCCTGGAGCCAGCCGCGAACGGCTACCTGGAGCGGCTCAGGGTGGCCGAGCGGTTGAGTTCGTGGTGCGCCCTGTCGTGCTGAGGTTCACACCGCCGGATCCACGGTGGCGAAGCCGTCCGATGCGTCGGCCGGTCGGCCGTGCTCCCAGATACTGTCGAACTCCGCCTCGAAGTATGGGAACCACTCGCCGTCACGGTGCGGGAGAACGGTGAAAACGGCGTCCCCGCTCGCCGAGCCGTGCGAGTAGATGTCCACGTGGATGCGGCCACCGGGGCGGTGCGGGTCGAGCAGGACGAGACCAAAGGCCGGAACGAAGTCGAGAAAGCGCACCTCCACTCTACCCGCTGCGCCAGGCGTCTCGACGAGTTCCCGTAGCAGGTCGATGGAGGAACGCAGCCGGTTGCGGTACATCCCGGCCCGGTCCGGGATGGTGCTGCGGCGCGCCGCCTCCTCGGCGGTCGGACCGGCCGGGTCCAGGAGCGCCACCTTGACCACAGCACCGGCCGCGGCCCTGCGCTGGAGCTCGTCAACGAGATCGCGCAGCGTGCGCGACAGCGTCACCCCGACGATCCGGATGTCCTGTGCGGCATGCACCTGCCTCGGAAGGTCGGCTTTGCCCTTGTCGAGGAAGTCCGCTACGGAGAGCTCGCCCTTGCCCCGGGCGCGCACCTCTGCGGTCAGCTTCGCCACCTGTCTGCGGCTGCCGAGCATGCCGCCGGCCAGCAGGGCGAGCGTGGCCAGCGTTGCGGCCGCCAGCACCTCGCCTCCGACCATGCCGAGCACCCCGAGGACGGCCAGCACCAGGGACAGCAGTGCTGTCGTGTAGATCTCCAGGTTCTCCCCTGCCAGCAGGTCCGTGCGCAGTTGCCGAAGTAGACGCATGGCAGGCATCGTCTTCACCCGCTTGATGGCATGTCAATGACGTCTGTGCGCAACCCTGACGAGCCACCGGCGAGCAAGCAACGTCTCTTCGGGACGGGTGCGTGCGATGTTGAACTCACCAGGTGAAGAGCTCAGTGATGCTGAGGGGACCCGGGCGTCCGATGCTCTTCCGGATATCGTTTCCGTGGGCGTGGCGGTCGTCGTGCTGGACGCGGCAGGGCTTCCTGAGCGGATGATGTCTGAGGGGTGCGGGAGACGCTCCGACCGGGGGGCGGAGAAAGTGGTCATCCGCCCGCAGGGCGACGGCGAACTGGGGTGGCGAGTGCCTGGCAGCTGTCGTCCTCGTCACCGCCCTCGGCCAGACCTGGCGGCGGCTGCCGCCGGTCGCCTACGCCACAAGCGTGAGCCCGGGCGCTTCCTCGCCTACATCGCCACCGCCCCGGCCCCATCGCCCACCGCCGCCTCGCTGAGTGAGACGAAGGACCCGGCCGGGTAACGTACCGCCCATGTCGAGCCCCGAGGCGTCCACGGTGGGGGTTGCCGGTCACGCCGTCAGCCCCCTGCACCCCTGAGAGAGACGGTTCCGTCGTCCTGCCGCCTGCGCGGCCGGGCGAGTGCACCCACGGGCGCTGACCGCGGTGACGAGAGACCCCCTTGCGCTTCTCCTCACCTCGGAGCCACTCGATGCCTCTTCCCCTGTACCTGCTCGCCCTGGCCGTCTTCGCCATGGGCACTTCGGAGTTCATGCTCGCCGGCCTGCTGCCGGACATCGCCGCCGACCTCGGCGTCGGGGTCGGCACGGCCGCCGCGCTCACCTCGGCCTTCGCGCTCGGGATGGTCGCCGGTGCCCCGCTCACGGCCGGGTTGCTGCGCGACCGGCCGGGGCGGAGCAGCCTCCTCGGATGCGTCCTCGTCTTCTCGGCGGCCCATGTCGTGGGGGCACTCATTGGGAGCTTCCCGGTCCTGGTCGCGACCCGGGTGGTCTCGGCGCTCGCGAACGCGGGTTTCCTGGCGGTGGCCCTGGAGACCGCCGTCACGTTGGTCCCGCCGCACCGCAAGGGGCGGGCGCTGGCCGTGCTGCTGTCCGGGACGACGGTGGCCACGATCGCCGGGGTGCCGGGCGGGGCGGCCCTGGGTGCGCTCCTGGGGTGGCGGGCCGCGTTCTGGGCGGTCGCCGCGCTCTGTCTGCCGGCCGCCCTCGGCATTGGGCGGGGCGTCCCCGCCCGCCCCGCGCCGGCGCCCACTGGCGGGAAGGCGTCCCTGCGCCTGGAGTTCGCGCAGCTCGGCAGGGCGCGGTTGGTCCTCGTGATGCTGCTCGGTGCGTTGGTGAACGCAGCCACCTTCGCGGGTTTCACCTTTCTCGCGCCCGTGGTGACCGGCACCGCCGGCCTGGGCAAGGGGTGGGTCTGCGTCGTTCTGGTGCTCTTCGGCACGGGTTCCCTCGCCGGTGTCACCCTCGCCGGGCACCTGTCCGACCGGCACCCCGGCCTCGTCCTCGCCACCGGTGGTCCGCTGCTGCTCGTGGGCTGGCCGGCCCTGGCGATGCTCGCCGCGGAGCCGGTCGCCCTGTTCGGCCTGGTGTTCCTCCTGGGCGCGCTGTCCTTCGCGGTGGGCTCCACGTTGATCGCACGGATCCTCTACGAGGCCGCCGGTGCCCCCACCATGGCCGGCTCCTACGCGACCGCCGCGCTCAATGCCGGCGCCGCACTCGGACCGCTGGTCGGTGGGCGTGCCCTCGGCACCGGTTCGGGTGACCTGGGGCCCCTGTGGGTGAGCGGCTTGCTGGTGCTGGCGGCGCTGCTCCTGGCCTGCGCCGGCCGAGGTGTCCTCGTCGTGCGCACCACCGCTGCGGAGGGCGAAGGGCGCATGAGGGGACGGTAGGGAACCCCGGCCCTGCCGCGTGCCGTCCGGCAGGGGCGGGCCCCCTCCCGGACGGACCGGGCACGGCGGTCCGCCGCCACCGGCTGCTCCGGACGCCCGGAGCAGCCGGACCCGGCGAAGTTGCGCGAAGAGGTGAAAACCCGGGTCCTATCGAGCAGTTGCGCGCTCTTGACATGACAGAAAGTGCTCGATTTACTCCAGAGGACGTCGCCGGACACCGCGCGACGCAGAGGTACGCCTAGCCGGTGGATGGCGTTGCGCCACGAGTCCGGACTGAGTCGCCAGGACCACTTCCCGGGTCCGAGGCGGGGACGTGCCCCCCTCACATGGAGCTCGTTGATGAGCCTTGATTCTGTTCGTCACCGCAGGTCCCTGGGGTTTGCCGCGATCGGCACCGCGGCCCTCGTGGCCTCGCTGGCAACCCCGCTCGTCGCCTCGGCCGCACCGAGCGCGGTGACGCTCCCGCCCGCACACGCAGGGTTCGACTACCAGATCGGCGGCGCGTACACCCCGCCCGCCGGGGTCGACGTCGTCAGCCGCGACCACTCCGACTCGCCGGCCGCCGGCAAGTACAACATCTGCTACGTCAACGCCTTCCAGGCCCAGCCGGACGCCGAGGGCGACTGGGACTCCGACCTGCTGCTGCGGGACGCGAACGGTGACGTGGTCTACGACGAGGGCTGGGGCGAGGCGCTGCTCGACGTGCGTACCGCCGCCAAGCAGAAGCGGGTGGCCGCGAAGATCGACACGCTGATCGACGAGTGCGCCTCCAAGGGCTTCAACGCCGTGGAGCCCGACAACTACGACAGCTACACCCGCTCGGACAAGCTGCTCAACAAGTCCGAGGCCCAGGCCTACATCAAGCTGCTCTCCGCGCACGCCCACGACAAGGGGCTGGCCATCGCGCAGAAGAACACCTCGCAGCTGGCCGGCAACCGGGTGGCCAACGGCCTCGACTTCGCGATCGCCGAGGAGTGCGGCCGGTACGACGAGTGCGGTCAGTACACCGCCGCCTTCGACGACCACGTCATCGTGATCGAGTACAACGCCTCCGGACTGTCGAAGGCCTGCTCCCAGTGGGGCGACAAGTTGAGCATCGTCCGCCGGGACGTGGACGTCTCCCCCGCCGGCAGCAGCGGATACGTCCGGCAGACCTGCTGAGCCGGTGCCGGTCCCGGGCGCCGGGGCGTGCCCGGGACCGGCCGACGCGACGGCTGCCCACCGCGAGGCGCCCGGAAAGGCAGCAGGCTGCCGGGGCACGGCGATCCCGCCGTGCCGCGGGACCGCCGTGCCGCGGATCGCGACGCCCGCTCTTCCTGGAGGTTCAGATGGCTGCAGTCTCCCGCGTGGCCGCCCGGCCCTCACGGCGGGGGCTCCTGCGCGGCGGCGGCGCCCTGGCGCTCTCCGCGGCGGGCGGCCCGGTCCTGGCGGGTTGCGGGGCCGGCGCCGCCGACGGGGTCGACGCGGACGGCCGGGTGGTGCTGGAGATGTGGCACGGCCAGGCCGACACGGCGGCCGCGGTCGTCAAGCGGCTGGTCGCCGACTTCGAGCGCGCCCATCCGCACATCCGGGTCGACCTGGGCGGCGGAGTCCTCTCCGACGCGATGCTCCAGAAGGTGACGGCAGCCCTCGCCGCGGGCGCCTACCCCGACATCGCGTACATCTTCGGGTCCGACCTGGCGAGCGTGGCCCGCAGCCCGCAGGTCGTCGACCTGACGGACCAGGTCAGCAGCGGGCCGACGCCGTGGAAGAACTACTGGGCACCGGCCCGCGAGGCGGTCACCCTCAACGGCCGGGTCAGGGCCGCCCCCGCCGTCGTGGACTCGCTCGCGGTGGTGTGCAACGTCCGGCTCTTCCGGGATGCCGGGGTGCCGCTGCCCCGGGCCGGCTGGACCTGGGAGGAGTTCGTGGCGACCGCGCGCAGACTCACCCAGCCCGCGCGCGGCAGGTTCGGCACCGGATGGCCGGGCGTCGGCGACGAGGACACCGTGTGGCGGCTGTGGCCGATGATCTGGGACCTCGGCGGTGAGGTGATCGCCGAGGACGGCAGGCACATCGGCTTCGCGGACACCGGCGTGCGGGCGCTGGAGGTGGTGCAGGCGCTCGCCCGGGACCGCAGCGTCTACATCGACCCCAAGACGGGCAGCGAGCAGCTGTACCAGGTGTTCCAGTCCGGCCGGATGGCCATGGTGGCGACCGGCCCCTGGCAGCTGCCCGACATCCGGCAGGCCGGGGTGGAGTACCAGGTGGTGCCGCTGCCCAGCTTCAGCGGGCGGCCGGTGACGATCTCCGGGCCGGACACCTGGACGGTCTTCGACAACGGCGGCGCCCGGGTGGCGGCGGCCCGCACCTTCGTCAGCTGGCTGACGCAACCCGCGCAGGACGCCCGGTGGGACGTCGAGGCCGGGAGCCTGCCGCTGAGCCGGCGCAGCCAGGCCCTGCCGGGGTGGCAGCACCACGCAGCGGACACCGAGGGGCTGCCGGTCTTCACCCGGGCCCTGGAGACGGCCCGGGTGCGGCCGGTGCACCCGGCCTATCCGCAGATCTCGCAGGCACTCGGGCAGGCGATCGTCGCCGTGCTGCTCGGGCGCAAGTCCCCGACCGAGGCGCTGCGTGCCTGCGCGGCGGAAGCGAACGCCGCCCTGATCATTCCGCGTTGAGGAGCCCCGTATGCCGCGCCTTCCCTCGCCGCTCACCCTGACCGACACCGACCGGGACCGGCGTGCGCTGCGCCGTCGGCGCCGTGGCGAGTCGGCCACGGCCTGGGCTTTCGTCTCTCCCGCCGTACTGATCATCATCGGGCTGAGCGTCGTCCCGGTGCTGTGGTCGCTGCTGCTGTCCTTCCAGGCCGACGACCTGGTGACGCCGAGCCGCTGGGTGGGGCTGGACAACTACCGGGCCCTGGCGCAGGACCCGCACTTCGGCCAGGCCGTGCGCAACACGCTGCTCTACACCGTGCTGTACGTGCCGCTCAGCATCGCTCTCGGCCTGGCGCTGGCGCTCGCGCTGAACCGGCGCATCAGGTTCGTCGGCCTCTACCGGACCCTTTTCTTCGTCCCGTTCGTCGTCTCGGCCACCGCCCAGGGCATCCTGTTCTCCTTCATCTTCGACCCGCAGTTCGGCGCCGCCAACGCGGTCCTGCACCACCTGGGCGTCTCCCCGCAGGGCTTCCTCACCGATCCCTCGCAGGCCCTGCTCGTCCTGATCGGCATCACGCTGTGGAGCGGCACGGGGTTCTGCGTCGTGGTCTTCCTCGCCGCGCTGCAGGACGTCCCGCTGGAACTCCTGGAGGCCGGCCGGCTGGACGGTGCGGGCCGGGGCACCCTGCTGCGGCACGTCACCCTCCCCACACTCACACCGGTCACCGTGTTCCTGCTGCTGTGGCAGACGATCGAGTCGCTCCAGGTCTTCGACCTGGTGTACGTGACCACCAAGGGCGGGCCGCTGGGCTCGACCACCGTGATCGTCTACTTCATCTGGGAGCAGGCGTTCAAGAACTTCACCGCCGGTTACGGGGCGGCAGCCGCCTACGTCCTCGCCCTGGCGCTTCTCGTGGTCGCCGTCGTCCTGCGCGTCGTGCGCGGCCGGGAGCGCCACCGGACCCAGGGAGCCACCTCATGACCGCCGTGTCGGCACCACCGAAGACGGCCCGCCGCCCCGAGGCGGAGCCCGCCCGCCGCGCCGTAGGGCGCCGCCGGTGGCTGCCGTTCAGCAAGTGGCACCTGCTGCTCGCCCCACTGGGCCTGCTCTTCGCCCTGCCGCTGGTGTGGCTGCTGCTCAGCTCCGTGATGAGCGACGCGGAGATCAACCGGTTCCCGCCGGCGTTGTGGCCCTCCGGAATCGACCTGGGCGGGTACCGCTACGTGCTGGGCAATGCCATGTTCCCGCGCTGGCTGCTGAACTCCGTGATCGTCTCGGCGGTGGCGGTCGTCACCAACCTGGTGTTCGGTGCGCTCGGCGGTTACGCCTTCGCCCGGATGCGGTTCGCCGGGTCCAGGGTGCTGCTCGTCCTGATGCTGGCCACGATGGCGATCCCGTTCCAGCTGACGATGATCCCCACCTTCCTGGTGATGAAGCGCCTCGGCCTCATCGACACCCTGGGCGCGCTGATCGTGCCCTCGCTGGTCACGCCGTTCGCGGTGTTCCTGCTGCGGCAGTTCTTCCTCTCGCTGCCCCGGGAGTTGGAGGAGGCCGCCTGGATCGACGGGTGCTCCCGGCTGCGGGTGCTCTTGCGCATCGTGCTGCCGCTGTCCCGGCCGGCGCTCAGCACCGTGGCCGTGCTGACGTTCCTGTCCACCTGGAACGACCTGACCTGGCCGCTGATCGCCATCAACCACGACACCCAGTACACCCTCCAGTTGGGGCTGACCACCTTCCAGGGACAGCACCACACACGGTGGTCGGCCGTGATGGCGGGCAACGTGGTCACCGTCCTCCCGGTCCTCCTCGCCTTCCTCGGGGCGCAGAAGGCGTTCATCCGCTCCGTCACCTCCAGCGGCCTCAAAGGCTGACCCCGAACACCCCGCAACGACCCTGGGAAACCGTGATGCCGCACACCTTCGACCTCCTCGTCATCGGGGACGCCAACCCCGACGTGATCCTCGGCCCGCTCACCTCTCCGCTCGCCTTCGGGCAGCGGGAGCAACTGGTGGGCTCCGGCGCCCTCACCCTCGGCGGCTCGGCCGCGATCATGGCCTGCGGTGCGGCGCGGCTCGGCCTGAGCGTGGCCTTCGCCGGACGCGTCGGCGACGACGACGCCGGCCGTTACCTGCGCGACACCCTGGCCGGGCGGGGTGTCAACATCGACGCCCTGCGAGTGGACCCGTCCCTGCCCACCCCGCTGACGACGGTGGTGACCCGCGGGGAGGACCGGGCCGTCCTCACCTCACCCGGCACGCTGGCGGCCACGACCGGGGACGACGTCCCCGCCCACCTCCTGAGGACCAGCAGGCACGTGCACGCCGCGTCCCCCTTCCTGATGCCGCAGCTCGCCAGGGCCCTGCCCGAGCTGCTGCGCGTCGCCCGCAGTCACGGGGCGGTGACCTCCCTGGACACCAACGACGACCCCTCGGGCCGGTGGGAGCCGGTCGCCCTGGCCCCGCTGCTCGCCGCGGTGGACATCCTGCTCCCGAACGCCTACGAGGCCGGTCGCCTCGCCGGCCCGGGCGTCCGCACGCCACGGGCGGCAGCCGAACTCCTCGCCGCCGGCGGTACGGTCGTCGCCGTCAAGAACGGTGCGGCCGGCGCGCTCTGCCACGACGGCCGCACCCTGGTGACGGCGCGGAGCCCCGCCGTCGTCCCCGTGGACACCGTCGGCGCCGGGGACAGCTTCGACGCCGGGTTCGTCGCCGCGTCGCTGGCCGGCCTGCCCCTGACGGACGTCCTCCCCTTCGCCGCCGCCTGCGGCGCGCTGTCCACCCGCGCACCCGGCGGCACCCCGGCCCAGCCCACGTGGGACGAAGCCCTCGCCCACGTCACCCGCAACGGAGAGCACCAGCCATGACCCCTCCCAAGATCGCCTTCATCGGTGCCGGCAGCGTCGTCTTCACCCAGGGCCTGCTCGCGGACCTGTTCGCCTTCACCGAGTTGAAGGACGCGCACATCGCCCTCCACGACATCGACCCCGAACGGCTGTCCACCGCGCAGGCCGCCGCGCGGCACATCGCCGGCGAACTCGGCGCGAGCGCGCGGATCACCGCCCACGCCGACCGGCGGGAGTCGCTGGTCGACGCCGACTTCGTCATCAACATCGTCCAGGTCGGCATGGGCGAGGCCACCCGCACCGACTTCGACGTCCCGGCCCGCTACGGCCTGCGGCAGACCATCGGGGACACCCTGGGCATCGGGGGCGTCTTCCGTGCCCTGCGGACCTTCCCGCACCTGCGCGCCCTCGGTGCGGACATCGCCGAACTCTGCCCGGACGCCTGGTTGTTGAACTACACCAACCCGATGGCGATGAACGTGCAGTACCTCGCTGAGGCGACCGGCCTGAGCCGGGTGGTGGGCCTGTGCCACTCGGTGTACTGGACCGTTCGCGACCTCTCCGACCTGCTGGGCGTCCCCTACCAGGAGGTCACCTACCGGGCGGCCGGTGTCAACCACCAGGCGTGGCTGCTGGAGCTGCGGCACGGCGGCGCCGACCTGTACCCGCGGCTGGACGCAGCTGTCGCCGGGGACGAGCAGTTGCGGCGCCGGGTCCGCGTCGACATGTACCGGCGGCTGGGCTACTACCCGACCGAGACCAGCGAGCACTCCTCGGAGTACGTCCCCTGGTACCTGCACCACGACAGCGAGATCGAGCGCCTGCGCCTCCCGGTCGGCGCCTACCTCGGCATCGTCGAGGAGAACGTGGCCGCGTACGAGAGGACCCGGGCTTCGCTGGCCGCCGGGGAGCCGCTGCCCGTCGAGGGCACCATGGAGTACGCCCCCCAGATCATTCACAGCATCGTCACCGGGGTACCCCGCACCGTGTACGGCAACGTGCCCAACCACGGCCTGATCGACAACCTCCCCCGCGCCGGGGTGGTGGAGGTGCCCTGCCTGGTCGACGCCTCGGGCGTGCAGCCCACCCGGATCGGCTCGCTGCCCCCGCAACTGGCCGCCCTCAACCGCACCTACCTGAGCATGAACGACCTGGTGGTGCGCGCCGCGGTGGAGGACGAGCCGCGGCACATCCGGCATGCGGCCATGACCGACCCGGCCACCGCCGCCGCCCTGCCGGTCGAACGGATCTGGCAGCTCTGCGACGACATGGTGCGTGCCCACGCCGACCGGCTCCAGCCGTCCCTGCGCGCCACCCTCGGCAGCTGACCTCCCCGCAGCGCCCGAGCCCGGGGCCGGCACGTGCACCGGGACGGGTCCGGGGGCCGGCCGGGAACGGCTCCGGCGCGCTCATCCGAAGGGGTGCGCCTCCCGTGCCCCCGGCCCGGTACCCCGCAGGTCACCTCCCCGGGGGCACGGCGCGGTGGACGGCGAACAGCGCGGCGTCGTCCTCCAGCCTCCCCCCGGTGAAGGCCGCCAGGTCCCGCAGCACCCAGTCGACGAGGGTGTCGGGCGAAGGCGCGCCGGACTGCCGTGTGCGCCAGGCGCCGAGCCGGTCCGCAAGCGGGTAGAAGTCCCCCGCGGGCTCCCGCGCCTCGATGACACCGTCGGTGTAGAGCAGCAGCGTGTCACCCTCTGCGAACAGGTGTTCCTGCGGGCTTCCCGCCTCCGGTTGCAGCACGCCGAGGCCGAGTGGCGGGGAGGGGCGTGCCGCCTGGAGCGAGGTGACCGTTCCCGAGCGCAGCAGCAGCGGCGGCGGGTGCCCGCAGGAGAGGAGAGTGAGGCGTCGGCCCTCGTCGGACACGTCGATGAGCAGCGCGGTGGCGAAGTTCTCCGCTGCTTCCGGCATCCCTTGCGCCCCCTCTCCCGGCTCCGCGGCGGCCTTCATGACGGCGTTCCGCCGCAGCGCACCGTCGAGATGGGCGGCGAGGCCGAGGAGGTCGAGCCCGGCGTGCGCGGCGGAGCGGAACGCTCCCAGCATCAGCGCCGAGTCGTCCAGGGCCTCCATCCCCTTGCCCCGGACGTCCCCGATGAGCAGACGGGTGGTGCGACCGAATCGCACGGCGCCGTAGAAGTCGCCGCCCACACGTGACTCGTCCACGGCCGCCCGGTAGGCCGAGGCCAGCCGGAGGGGGCCCAGTCCGGGCGGCGGCGGGCGCAGCAGCACCTGCTGGACCGCGTCGGAGACCGAGCGCACCTGGGAGAGCTCGGCGTTGCGCCGCTCGCGCAGCCGGCAGTACAGCACGAGTACGGCGGAGACGGCGACCAGGGCCGCGATCTGCGCCAGGTGGTTGGAGGTGCCGACGCCGTCCCGCAGAGCCGCGAGAAGGACCTGCGCGCCCACTGCCAGGGCCCCGACCACCGCAGTGAGCCGCGGCCCGGCGAAGGAGGAGGTCACTGCGGGCGCCGCCACCAGGAGGGGGCCCAGGTGGACGGTGTCGGGCGCGAGCAGGTCGACCAGCACGATGCACACGACCAGGAGGACGGGGAGGAGGACGAGGCGCCCCGCAAACGGCAGACGGTTCCCCATCAGCGGAGGCTGGTCCCGGTTGTGCATGCTCCCATCGGTACACCTCTAGCGCCCGCGGTGCATCCGTGGCTCCACCTGGTGGGCGCAGCGGTGGGGCGCGGCCCCGCCGCCGCTGCCTCCGGGGGGCGGTGCGGGAGCCGGCGCTCAGGGCAGTGGCCCGTCCGGTGGGGCGGCCGGCCGCTCCCAGGGCGCCGGCAGCCCGCCCCGTATCCACACGGTGAGCTCACTGCGGTCCACGCAGCGGATCCCGGACTCGGCGGCGTAGTCGAGTGCCGGTTCGGTGAACTCACTGGTCGTCACCAGGAACGCCGCGTCCGCGCCGTGAATGGTCCAGCAGGTGCCGCCGAACCGCTGGAGGTCCTGGGAGCCGACCTTGTGCGGCGGGGCGTAGCGCTTGCACTGGAGGACCAGGCGGCGTCCGTCGGGTGCGGTGGCCAGCACGTCCGCGCCGAGGTCGCCGGCGCCGCCGACCACCTGCACGTCACGGCAGCCGTCCCGGGTGCACAGCTCGGCCACCGTCTCCTCGAACCCGTCCGCGTCCAGCGCCAGGAGGTGGTCGGCGCTGAGGAGGCGGGCCGGACCGCCCTCGTCCGCCGGGGCCGTGGTCGTGGGGGCGGGCGGGGGGCAGCCGGCCGGGGCGGGAGGGGCCGCGGCGGCCTCGGCGTCCGCCCGGGCCATGCCCGCCCGGGCGGCCCGCCACAGGGCCCGGGGCCTGGGCATGGCCCGGACGAGGGCCCAGCCCAGCGCCAGCGCGAGGAGGCCCGCGAGGGCGCCCGGTGCGGGGTGCCGGGCCGCCCACTCCGCTGTGCGCCGCAGGGCCAGGTAGAGCCCGCAGAGCAGGCAGGTGAGGAGGCCGAGCGCGACGAGGGCGGGCCGCAGGGTGCCACCGCGCGGCCCGGCCGGCGGGACGGGTGTCACCACAGGGGCCGGCCCGATGGGCTCGGTGGGGTCGATCGGTCCTGTCGGAGCGGACATGGCTCCTCCCCTCACTGCCGTCCGGGTCCTGGTGATCCACTTCTGCCCCGGCCGGCGGCATTCATGATCATCGTGGCCGGACCGGGAACCACCTCCCGGGGACGTGCCGGGGCAACGGCGGCTTGCGGAAGGGCGGACCCGCGTCAGGCGGGCGGCCGGTGCGTCACCGCTGCCGTCGGGTACCGGGGCCGCGCGGAGCGCCGAACCAGCGGGAGAGGGCGGCCCGCAGGCCCTCGGCGTCCTCGTCCCGGCCGGCCCAGCTGACGTGCCCGTCCGGGCGGACCAGCAGCGCCTCACCCGCCTCGGCCGCTGCCCCGCCCTCGCGACGGTCCACCCGGTCCGTCCAGCCCTCGACCGCGGTGGCGACCGCTGAGGTGCCGGCGGCCAGCAGAGCTCCACGGCCGGACGGCAGCCGCAGGCCGGGCAGCCGTGCTCCCAGCAGCGGGTGGTCCGGGGCGCCGGGCATCGGGTAGCGGATGTCCGTCCCGGCGATCATGGCGGCGACCTGCCGGTTGGCCTCCGGGGCGGTGAGCAGCTCGGCGAGCAGCTCGCGCACCGCCACCGCATCCGGGTCGGGAAGCGTCAGCGCCACCTGGGCCCGGGTGTTGGCCAGCACGCGGGCGCCGACCGGATGGCGCTCGGCGTGATAGGTGGCCAACAACCCCTCCGGCGCCCGTCCGCCGGCCACTGCGGCGAGTTTCCAGCCCAGGTTGAAGGCGTCCTGCATACCGAGGTTGAGCCCCTGCCCGCCGGCGGGCGCGTGGACGTGGGCGGCGTCGCCGGCCAGCAGCACCCGCCCCTCGGCATAGCGTTCGGCCTGCCGGCTGGTGTCGGTGAAGCGGGACGCCCAGCGCACGGCGCGCAGTTCACGCGGCGGGCCCGGGAGCCGGGCCAGTGCCGCGCGCACCTCGTCCCCGGAGACCGGGACGTCCCGGGCGACGCCCTGCTGCTCGGGCCCGCCCAGAATCAGCCGGTGCACGCCGTCGCCGAGCGGGAGCAGGAAGGCCAGGCCCGCCGGGTCGGGGGTGAGGTCCGGCAGCCGCCAGGACTCGGCGGGCACCTCGGCCCCGGCAGCCGGGTCGGCGAGTTCGACGTCGGCGACGGCCATGCCGATCCGCCCGTCCCGCCCCGGGAAGGGCACCCCCAGGACGCGCCGCACGGTGCTGTGACCGCCGTCCGCGCCCACCAGGTAGCCGGCCCGGACGGTGCGCTCGGCACCGTCCGGGCCGAGGAGGGTCGCGGTGACGCCGTCCCGGTCCTGCCGGAACGAGGTGACCTCCCGGCCGCGCAGCACCGGGACGCCGAACCCGGCCAGCCGGTCCTCCAGGAACTCCTCGACGCGGGCCTGCGGTATGCCCACCTGGTGGGGGAACGCGGTGTCCAGGGCCCCGTAGTGGAGGGGCAGTCCGGCGAAGTGGCCGGCGGGAAGGAGGGCCAGGGACCGGCCCGCCACCGGCTCCAGCCAGCCGCGGCAGTCCAGTACCTCGGCGGTGCGCGGTTGCAGGTTGAGGGCCTTGGACTGGCCCGTGCGGTGGGGCAGCCGCTCGACGACGGCCGTCCCCACCCCGGCCAGGCCCAGTTCGTTGGCGAGCAGCAGGCCGGTCGGGCCCGCCCCCGCGATCAGTACCTCGACCTCGGCGGCCACGGCTGCCACTACAGCTTCAGGCCGTGACGGGTGATGTAGGTGTTGTGGAAGGCGAACAGGCCTCCGAGCACCACCAGCCAGAGCACGGCACTGGTCAGCGGGAAGGCGTCCACCGGGATCGTGTACGCCAGTACCACCCGCAGGACCGCGTCCAGCAGGAAGCCCGCCCCCCACACCGCCGTGATGAACCGCAGGTGGTGCCGGAACGCCGGATCGGCGTCCCACTGCGCCTCCCAGGCGACCAGCCCGGCCTCGCCGACCTTCGCGATGACGACGCCCCGCGAGGCGGTCATCATGAACGGACGCCGGGTGAGCAGTGTGCCCAGCACCCAGAGCCCGATCGCCGCGGTCATCCAGCTGTCCCGGACCATCAGCACCCGGGGGCTTCCGCTGACCAGGGACAGCAGGGTGGCGGCCACCACCAGGCTCAGCGTGAAGAGGGCCATCGCCTCCACACGTCGCCGGCGCACGATGCCGTAGCCGATCCACGGCAGCAGCAGCACACCGCCGGCGACCATCGAGAGCCACTGGCCGGCGCCGAGTGCGCGGAGCCCGTAGTAGGACCCGAGGGGCAGGACGAGTTCGAAGAAGAGCTGCGCGAGGAGCCGTCGGCGCAGCGCCTTGGTGCGCCGGAGCCGGTCGGCCGCGGCGACCTCGCCGGAGTCGGTGGTGCCGCCGGGGTCGGTCCCCGGTGCCTGGTGAGTCGACATGCTGCGTTCCCCCGTGTCTGTTGTGGTCATGTCGTGCTTCTGGTGGCGCGGTCGAAGAGGTCCGCCAGCTCCCGGCCGGCGGCGCGGACGTCGAGGCCGGGGTCGTGGGAGGCGCGGCGCACCACGTCGTCGATGGCGGCCCTGATCGCCCGCATCATCACCCACGGGTCGAAGTCGCCGAACTCGCCCGCACGTTGGGCCTTGCGCAGTTGCTCCACCTGGGTGGCGAGGTTCGCCTCCGTCACGTCGAGGAAGGCGACCATGCCGGGGTCACCGCCGCGGAGGTTGCCGAGGACCTCGACGATCGCCGCGAGGTGCTTCGGGTAATCGGCGAACAGGTCCAGGTTGCCCTCGATGGAGGCACGCAGGCGGGCCGCGTAGCTCTGGTGGGCCTCGATGCGGGGACGGACGTACCCGTCAGCGATCCGCAGCACCTCGGTGACGACCTCGCGCATCAGGTCGCCGCGTCCGTCGAAGTGGTAGGAGATCATCCCGGTGCTGCTCAGCCCCGCGTGCTCCGCGATCTTCGCGAAGGAGGCCCGGTGGTACCCGACCTCGGCGATGACCTCGATCGCCGAGGCGACGATCTGGGCGCGACGCCCCTTCTCCGTGAAGGAGGCACTCCGCCCCCTTTGCTTGGCCGAGCTGGATTTTGCTTGCATGAGCAAGAAGGTAGCGGTGTTTGCTCAACCGAGCAAGAGCCGGGAGAAGCCACCTCCCGCACGTGCCCACCCCTGCACACCGCCGGTGGGCGGCAGACGGCAGACGGCGCGTCAGTCCGGGAACGCCGGGTCTCGTGCGCCGGATGGCCCCTCCCCACACGAGCGGCCGGCCTTCCATGTGTTCCCGTCCCATGGGCGCTGCGCGGGCGCGCGGCGACGATGGGCCCTCCGTCCCGACCCTGGAGGCCCTCAGTGCGCAAGCCGAGAACCGGTCCGTTGCTGCTCGGCATCACCGTGGCGCTGGTCGTCGCCGTGCCCCGGACACCCGCGGCGGCGGTCCCCGACGGAGGCTGCGGAGGCCGGGAGAGCGTGCGCGTCCCGGGGGCACGGTTCCAACAGGAGGCGTGCCTGGCCGACCTGACGACGGCCGGGACGGCCGGCACCGGGTACACCGACACCGCCGACCAGGCCGGGCTGACCGCAACGGGCACCCGGAACCCGACCGGCGTTCCCGGTAGCCAGATCGACGGGTACTTCCCCGACGACTCCCGCACGAACACCACCCACGGCTGGGACCACGACGCCCAGTTCGTCATCCGGCTGCCCGACCACTGGAACGGCGGCCTGGTGGTGGCCGCCTCCCCCGGGAACCGCAAGCAGTACTCCCTGGACGCCGCCGTCTCCGACCGTGTCCTCGCCGACGGATACGCCTACGCGGCAACCGACAAGGGCAACACCGGGCCCGACTTCTACCGGGACGGACACCGGCCGGGCGACGCCGTCGCGGAGTGGAACACGCGCACCACCCAGCTCACCCGCGCCGCCAGAGCCGTGGTGGCGCGCCGCTACGGCCGGGCTCCGCGCCGCACCTACATGACGGGTGTCTCCAACTCGGGCTACCTGACGCGCTGGCAGCTGGAGAACCATCCGGAGCTGTACGACGGGGGCGTCGACTGGGAGGGCACCCTGTGGACGGCGAACGGTCCCAACCTGCTCACCTCGCTGCCGACCGCCGTGGCCTACGGCGAGGGGCGGGCCGACGCAACGGACCTCTACGCAGTGGGATTCGCCCGGGGTTCGGAGTTCCTGTGGCCCTATCACGAGAAGGCGTACTGGGGACTCACGCAGAAGGCCTACCGCGCCGAGTTCGACCCGGCCTACGACCCCAAGTGCCCCGGCCGCACGGCGGGTACGACGACCGAGGAGATCCTGGCACCCTGCCCCTCGGACGCCGCGTACGACTACCCCTCCCGCCCGGCCGCCGTCCACCGGGCCGTCTCCCGCGTGGCACTGACCGGCCGGATCGGCAGGCCGCTCCTCACTTTGCAGGGCGACCTCGACGCGCTGTTGCCGATCGCGACCGACGCCGACGTGTACGCCCGCATGGTCGACGCGCAGGGGCGCGGCCGGCTGCACCGCACGTACACCGTCCAGGACGGCACCCACACCGACGGCCTCTACGACAGCCACCCGGACCGACTCCGTCCGATCCTGCCCTGCTACCGGGACGCGTTCACCACTCTCACGCGGTGGGTGGAAGAGGGCTCCTGGCCGCCCGCCGACCACGTCGTCGCCCGCCCCGCCCACGGTGACCTCGTCAACTCCTGCTCCCTCCGGACCTCGCCGGGCCCGAGCGCCCCGCCCTCGGCCTGAACGGCTCCCCCGGGCCGCCCCCGAGGAGCCAACGGCCGGGGGCACGGACAGCACCGCGTGACCGGGCACACACGGTCCGCCGTTTTCGCCAGGCATGAACGACGACGAACTGGGCAGGTCAGCAGGAAAGGCGCGACTCGGCGTCACGGCACGCCGTGGTCGAGCGAGCGGCGCAGGTGCGGCAGCCCGCCCTGCCGGGTTCGCGGCGCCTTGACAACCTGGCAGGGCCCGGCCGATGCGTCGCGCCCCGAAGAG
The DNA here is from genome assembly GCF_042733155.1 of Streptomyces sp. NPDC059740. Lineage (NCBI taxonomy): Bacteria > Bacillati > Actinomycetota > Actinomycetes > Kitasatosporales > Streptomycetaceae > Streptomyces > Streptomyces sp. NPDC059740. The sequence continues at coordinate 230,386 of NZ_JBHWGP010000005.1, forward strand.
AGGATCTGGTGTGCTGCTGCCCGCAGAGAAGAGACTGAGGACCGCCCTGGCACGGTTCGCCGAGGTCCGCTTCGCCCACGACCTCCACCCGACGGAGCAGACGGCCCACGCTCTCGCGGAAGCCTCCCACGACCTGTGCGTCATGACCGGCACACCCACCGTCGACCGCGCCCTCGCCGTCGCCGACGACCTGCTGCGGACGTACTGCGCCGACCGGCAGGAGAGCACCCGGCCCGGCGAGCCGCTCGCCGCGTAGACACTCCCCGGCCGCGCGGTGGACGGGACCTGTGTCCTGCCGGGCCCCCTGGCTTGTGACACCGCGCCCCACCGCCCACCGGCGCCTGCCACGCAGGCCGTCCGCCGACGACGCCGGACGCCGCTCCTGCCTGTTCCGTCACCTCCGGGGCCCTCACCCGCCCGCCCGCGGCCCGTCCTCGCCGTCCCTCGCAAGGGGCCCGTGAGCCACATGACGGCCGCCGCCGGCCGAGGGAGGACGAGCGGTCGGCCGACGGGTGCCCGGGCGGGATCGGGAGCGCGTGACGGCACGGGCGGCGGCACGGGGCGTAGCCGGCGCAGGGGGTGGCCGCTGCCGGCGGCGGTGGACTCACTGGGCACCGGCAGGTGTCTCCCGCTGTCGATGCCGGACTTCCTCCGGGTCACCGGGCTGGGCCTGTCGGCGATCGGCGTGCTCGTCAGTGTCGCCACCACACCGACCCTGCCGGGTGCCGACGGCCGTCGGCCGGCTGGTCGACCGGGTCGGGCCCCGGCTGGTGGTCACCGGCGGCCAAGGTCCTCGGCAGCGCGGTGGGGTTCCTTGCCGCCGCGCCGGTGGTCGCCCTGGCGGTACCGACCACCTCGCACGCCCCGCCGCCGGACGAGGGGCCGTCCGGCCGTCGGGCGTCACTCCGGGACCGGGCCCCACCCGGCATCGATCGTCATCTGCACGGCCTTCGCCCTGTGCAGCCGGCTCCTCGCCTTGCCGCCGCCCGTCTGCGTGAAGCCGTCGCGGGCAGCGCCCGGTGAACAGGTCGCGAACCGACGACTCCCGGTGAGGGTCCCTGACCCCGCCTCAGGGCAGCCTCCCCACCGCATACTCCGGATTATTTTTTCCGCGGTGTTGACGAAAATCAGCGGGCCTTCGCATGCTGTACGGCATGCCCACCCGGGACGCGGCTCCGGAACGTGCGGCCAGGGCACGGGGAGCTCCTTGATCCCGCCCCGGGCCCGCACCCGGGGCCGGCGTCCACCGACCTGCCCGGGCGGTCGCCGCCGTCGCGCCCACCGGGCCGCCGGCACGACGCGCGTGCGCCGCAGCTTCCCCGCTCCACCACCGCCGGTCCTGGCGCGCAGGGCGCCGGTGTCCTGGTCGACGACGAAGGACGTGAGCAGTGAACCCTTTTGAGCACAGCGCGGAGAACCGCTCGCCACTGGGCCGGCGGTCCTTGCTGGCGGGTGTCGCCGGCTCCCTGGGGGTGGCGGCGGCTCTCCCCGCCACCACCGCGCAGGCCGCGCAGGCGGCGACCGCCCGGCGCGGAAGGTACCCCTCGAACCACCCCGGCCTGGAACCCTACGGCCTTGCGGACGTCCGGGCGGACCTGTGGCCGCGTGCGGACAACTCCTTCGTACTGCCCCTGGAGTTGCGACCGCGTGACCGGGCACGCGGCCGGGTCTGGATGCGGGACACCTACGTCAACTGCTTCGAGGTCGAAGGCCGTCCGCTGTACGTGGCCACCGGGACGACCCGGGTGCCGGAGCTGGAAGCGGCGGCCCCGTGGAACGACGGCATCTTCGTGTGGGTGGCCCGGTCGCTGCGGGGCCCGTGGAAACTGGCCGACACCACCGGCATCCGGCCCGGCGCCGAGCGGGGCAAGGTGTGGTCCCCCGAGTTCGCCGGCGAGAACAGGCCCGGGCGCACCGTCGTCGCCCCCTGGCAGGAGTACTGGCACGACGAGGAGTTCGGCAAGCGCGGCCAGGTCTGGGCTCCGGAAGTGCACTACTTCCGCGGCACCTGGTACATCGTCGCGTGCATGGGCGACCACTCCCGGAAGGTCGGCTCGTTCATGCTGGTCAGCGAGGGCGGGGTGGAGGGCCCGTACCGACTCGTCCGGGGCAGCCTCGACAAACCCTTCGGCGACCCGGTCGCCGGGGGCCCGGACTTCGTCGAGCCCGGTGCCTACCACCACATCGACGGCGGCCTCTACAGCGAGGGGGACGACGCCTGGCTGGTGCTGCACAACGACCTGTACGCGAAGTTCCGGGACGACATGGAGGACCTCACCACCACCACGAACCTGCCGAGGTTCCGGCAGACGCCCTACTCGCCCGAGCCGTACCTCGAAGGCGCCTACGTGTTCCGGTACGGCGGCAGGTACTACCTGGTCCAGGCCGCCTGGGACCGCACGTCGATCGCGTCGGACGGCAGCCCGCGGAACGCCTACGACCCGCCGGGCGAGGGCCGGGTGCAATACCAGTACGACGCGGTCTGCGCCGTCTCGGACTCCTTCGAGGGGCCGTACTCCGAGCGGTGGACCGCGGGGGTCGGTGCCGGCCACAACAACTTCTTCGTGGACCACCTCGGCCGGCTGTGGGCCACGTTCTTCCGCAACCCGAACTTCGGCTACTGGTCCGCCCCGTCGCGTCTCGCGGACTCCGCGGTGCCCGGGGTCGTGCGGCTGGAGTGGACCGGGCCGGAAGGCAACCGCCTCTACGTGCAGCGCCGGGGCCGGGGGGCGCGCACGGAGTGAAGAGGACCTCACACACCTGCTCCGGGAGCGGTTCGGCGTCCCGGTAGCGCTCGACGACAACACCCGGCTGGCCGCTCCCGCCGAGGCGGTGCGCTGGGCGGCATCGCCCTCGTCCTGCGGGAGCCTCCTGCTCTCCCGTCACCACCTCCCCGGACCGACGCCCGCCCCACCCGCCGGGTTGACCAGCACGCCCCCAGGACGCCTTGCTCCCCGCCCGTGGACCGGACATGATCTCCGTGACCCGTCGAACAACGATGCCGGTCCCGAACCCAAGTCCCCGTCACCGCCGACAGGGCCCACCGGCACGGTGTACCGCCCCGCGCGGGCCGTGCAGCCACCCGATCCGCCAGACAGCCCCGGAGAGGCACACCGAAGTCCCGACCAGGAACTGCGCCGGCTCCCCGGCCTGTTCCTCCCGGACGCGGTTCCGCGCGTCACCTCTCCCCCGCCCCCGTCGAAGGAGCCCCCGTGCCCGAGCAGCCCGTACTCGTCCTGGACCCCACCGGCTCCGACCACCACGCCGAGCACGAGGCCCTGCGCGCCCGCGGGCCCGCCACCCTGGTGGACATCCTCGGCGTGACCGCCTGGTCCGTCACCGAGCCCAACCTCCTCAAACAGCTCCTCACCAGCCCGCAGGTCTCCAAGGACGGCAGCGCCCACTGGCCCGCGTACGCCCAGACGGTCACCACCTGGCCGCTCGCCCTGTGGATCGCGGCGAGCAGCATGTTCACCGCCTACGGGGGTGACCACCGCAGGCTGCGCCGCCTGGTCACGCCCGCGTTCAGCGCCCGGCGCATCGAGGCCATGCGCCCCGCCGTCGAAGCGGTCGTCACCGGCATCCTCGACGGCCTCGACGCCCGGCCCGCCGGGGAGAGCGTCGACCTGCGCGAACAGCTCGCCTACCCCCTGCCGATCACGGTCATCGGTCAGCTCATGGGTGTGCCGGAAAGCCGGCGTGAGGGCTTCCGTGCCCAGGTCGACGGCATCTTCGACACGACCCTCACAGCCGAGCAGGCCGCCGCGAACACCACCGCCGTCTACCAGGACCTCGACGAGCTGATCGCCGCCAAGCGCGCCGAGCCGGGGGAGGATCTGACCTCCGCGCTCATCGCCGCCCGCGACGAGGAAGGCGACGGCAGCGGACTCAGCGACGAGGAGCTCCGCGACACGCTGCTGCTGATGATCAGCGCCGGGTACGAGACGACCGTCAACGTGATCGACCAGGCCATCGCCGCCCTGCTGACCGACCCCGAGCAGCTCGCCCACCTCCGTGCCGGCCGTGCCGACTGGAGTGACGTGGTGGAGGAGACGCTGCGGCACGAGCCCGCGGTCAAACACCTGCCGCTGCGCTACGCCCTTGAGGACATCCCCCTGCCCGACGGGCAGACCATCGCCAAGGGCGAGGCGATTCTCGCCTCCTACGCCGCGGCCAACCGCCACCCCGACTGGCACGGCCCGACCACCGACCGCTTCGACCTGACCCGGCCGACCAAGGAGCACCTCGCCTTCGGTCACGGCGTGCACTTCTGCCTCGGCGCCGCACTGGCCCGCCTGGAGGTCGCCACCGCCCTGCGCCTGCTCTTCGAGCGGTTCCCCGAGATGGAACTCGCCGTGCCCGCCGAGGAGTTGGCGCCGTTCGCCTCGCTGATCAGCAACGGACACCAGGCCCTGCCCGTGCACCTGCGACCGGTCGCCCGCTGACTCCACCGGACGGTACGGAGCACGAGGGAGGGGGCCGCTCCTCACCGGCCGCGCCGGGGCCGGTGAGGAGCGGTGGGACCGGGCGGGCATGAGGGCGCCCAGGGCGCCCGGCCCCGCGGACGCGTACGTGCCGGACGCCCGCACGTGCGGCCCGGTCCGCCCCGCTTCGCCCGCGGCCGGGTGCCGCAGCCGTTCCCGAACGGCCGCCGGGCGACCGCTCCTTGTCATCCCGTCGCGATGCCGTCCGAGGCAGCAGCCGTCTCAGGTGCTGAAACAGTGACCGCGCAGAACTTGAGCCGAGGGCGTCGGCTCCCGCACAATGCCATGCATGACCGCTGCCGCCGACTTCCTCGTGGGGCGCCTGCACGTCGACCTGTGTCGCCAGTCCAGCGCGACCTGTCGCCACTGACGCCTGCCGGCCCCTCGGCGCCGTAGGGCCCTGAGCCCCGGCCGCCGCGCCGTCGCACCCCACGCCGCAGCCTTCTTCCCCCCCCCGTGTCCCCGCGTGCCCCGACGCGTACCTGAACGCGCCTGTCGGGCCGCTGCGCCGTGCCCGTACGCCCTCTGCGGACGGGCACGTCCGGCACGCCGCCCTCCGCATCCCCCGGAGCCCTCATGTCTGCCCGTCTCACCTTCCACTGGTTCCTTCCCACGACCGGCGACAGCCGGCACATCGTCGGCGGCGGCCACGGTTCCACGCCCGGCACCGCAGGCGGGGACCGACCGGCCTCCGTCGAGTACCTCGGCCAGATCGCCCGCACCGCGGAACAGCTCGGCTTCGTCGGGGCGCTCACCCCCACGGGCGCCTGGTGCGAGGACGCCTGGCTGACCACGGCGATGCTCACCCAGGTCACCGAACGACTGAAGTTCCTGGTCGCCTTCCGCCCCGGTCAGATCAGCCCGACGCTCTCGGCGCAGATGGCCGCCACCTACCAGCGCCAGTCACACGGACGGTTGCTGCTCAACGTCGTCACGGGCGGCGAGTCCGCCGAGCAGCGGGCGTACGGCGACTTCCTCGACAAGGCCCAGCGGTACGCCCGGACCGGGGAGTTCCTGGACATCGTGCGGCGTCTGTGGGCCGGCGAGACGGTGGACCACGACGGCGACCATCTGCGGGTGGCGGGGGCCAGGTTGAACCGTCTCCCGGAGCCCGCGCCGCGGATCTACTTCGGTGGCTCCTCCCCCGCGGCCGGCGAGGTGGCGGCGCGGTACACCGACGTGTACCTGACGTGGGGCGAGCCACCGCAGCAGGTGAAGCAGAAGATCGACTGGGTGCGTTCACTGGCCGCCGCGCAGGGCCGCGAGGTGCGGTTCGGCATCCGTCTGCACACCATCTCCCGGGACACCTCCGCGCAGGCGTGGGCCGAGGCGGAGCGGCTGCTCGCCGCCATGGACCCGGAACGCATCAAGGCCGTGCAGCAGGGGCTGGCGACCAGCGAGTCCGAGGGGCAACGGCGGATGCGCGAGCTGCACCACAGCGGGAAGACCGACAACCTGGAGATCTATCCGCACCTGTGGGCAGGTGTCGGGCTGGTCCGCGGTGGTGCCGGGACCGCGCTGGTGGGCAGCCACTCGGAGGTCGCCGACCTGATCGAGGAGTACCACCGGCTCGGCATCGAGGAGTTCGTCCTCTCGGGGGTGCCGCACCTGGAGGAGGCGTACTGGTTCGGCGAGGGGGTGCTGCCGGTGCTGGAGAAGCGCGGGCTGTGGCAGCACCCGGCTGCCCCCGCCACCGCCGAGGCCGGCATCGTGCCGTTCGCCGCCCGATGAGCGCGGCGCCCGTGCCCTTGCAGGCACCGCACGAGGCGCCCGAGCCCGTCCCGGGTGCTCCGGACCCGGGACGCCTGAGGACGGTGGTACTCGCCAGTCTGCTCGGCACCACCGTGGAGTGGTACGACTTCTTCCTCTACAGCACGGCCGCCGGGCTGGTCTTCGACAGGCTGTTCTTCCCCACGGCCGACGGCACGGTCGGCACGATGCTGGCGTTCGCGACGTTCGCCGTGGGCTTCCTGGCCCGCCCCGTGGGCGGCCTGCTCTTCGGGCACGTCGGAGACCGGATCGGCCGGAAACGCACCCTGGCCTTCACGATGGGGCTGATGGGCGTCTCCACCGCCCTCATCGGACTGCTGCCCACCTACCAGCAGGTCGGCCTCCTCTCCCCCGCGCTGCTCCTGGTGCTGCGGATCACGCAGGGGGTGGCCCTGGGCGGAGAGTGGGCCGGGGCGGTGCTGCTGGCCGTGGAGTACGGGCCACCGGGCCGCAAGGGCCGGTTCGGCAGCTACCCTCAGATCGGACTGGCCCTCGGACTGGCCCTGGGCACCGGGGTGTTCGCGTTGCTGAACGACGCGCTCGGCGCTGCGGCCTTCCTCGCGTACGGATGGCGGATCGCGTTTCTCGTCAGTCTGCTGCTCGTCGTGGTCGGGCTGGCCGTCCGCCTGAGGATCGAGGAGACCCCGGCCTTCCGAGCCGCACGCCGCCTCCGGGAACTGGCCCGTTCCGCACCGCTGGTGGAACTGGTCAGGGAGCCGGCCACCCGCCGCCACCTCGTCCTCGGAATGCTCGCGCGGTGGGGGGAGGGAGCAGCCTTCAACACCTGGGGGGTGTTCGCCCTCACCTACGCGACCGGGACGTTGCGGCTGGACCGCACTGCGGTACTGCTGGCGGTCACGGCTGCGGCGCTCGTGATGGCCGTACTGATACCGGTGGCCGGGGCCGCGGTCGACCGCAGCGGGGCCGGCAGGGTCTACCGCACGGGCATGGCTGCCTTCACGGTCTCCGTCTTCCCCGCGTTCTGGCTCTTCGGTGCCGGTGGGGCCTGGGTGTTCGCGGCGGCGCTCGTGGTGACCCTGGGGATCGTGCACTCCTGGTTCTACGGCGCTCAGGGCACCCTGTTCGCCGGACTGTTCGCCACACCGGTCCGGTACACCGGCATGTCGTTCGTCTACCAGGTGTCGGGCATCTTCGCCTCCGGCATCACCCCGTTGGTCATGACCGCTCTCCTGGCCCTGGGTTCGGGCAGTCCGTGGTGGGCCTGCGGCTACCTCGCGCTGACCGGTCTGGTGAGCGTCTGGGCGACCGGCCGGCTCCGCGAGGAGGACCAGCACCTGCCCACCGGCCGCAGCTCCCCGCCACCGCCCGCGCCGGGCCCCTCGTCCGACCTGGTGGGAAGCGGCGTCCGGGCCGTCCACGACCAGAGTCGCGTCCGGCCTCGCGGAGGCGCCGCTTCCCCGAGGCCGGCGCCGGTCTCCCGCCGGACCGCGGACCGGCCGTCCTAGGCAGTGCCTAGGCAGTGCTTCACAGTGGCGTCGTTCGTCCGAAGGGCGGGCCCGGCGGTGTCCGGTGCGTGCGGTCGCAAGGCGGAGGGGGGAGAGCGCAGCGGGCTGCGCCGAGGACCGACAACGCGGCGAACGTGCGTGCCAGGCGCCGCCGGACGGGCGGGACTTTGAAGCACTGCCTAGGCTTGGCGTATGGATCTTGCCGAGGAAATTCTCTCCCGCCCGTACGACGTGTACGCGCGCCTGCGCGAGGACGCTCCCGCCCACCGTGTCACCGGCACCGACGGGCAACCGGCGTGGCTCGTCACCCGCTACGAGGACGTCCGGGCCGCGTTGGCCGACCCGCGGCTGTCCCTGGACAAGGCGCACGCGAGGGAGGGCAACTACCGTGGCCTGGGGCTCCCTCCGGCCCTGGACGCGAACCTCCTGAACATGGACCCACCGGACCACACCCGGCTGCGGCGCCTGGTGGGCAAGGCCTTCACGACCCGGCGGGTGGAGGAGTTGCGCGGGCCGATCAGGGCCACCGCAGACCAGCTCCTCCGCGACCTCGGCGAGGCGGGGACGACGGATCTGGTCAGCGCCTACGCCGCGCCGCTGCCCATCTCCGTGATCTGCGAACTGCTGGGCGTCCCGAGCAGCCACCGCCGTGACTTCCGCGCCTGGACGGACACCCTGATCTCCCCCGACCCGAGCCGCCCCGCCGCGGCGAAGGAGGCTGTCGGGTCCCTGCTGGGCTTCCTGGCGGACCTCCTGGCCCACAAACGGCGCCGGCCGGCGCACGACCTGCTCTCCGACCTCATCCAGGTGCGCGACGCCGAGGACGACCGGCTCAGCGAGGACGAGCTGATGTCCCTGGCCTTCCTCATCCTGTTCGCCGGCTACGAGAACACCGTTCAGCTGATCGGGAACGCGGTCTGGGCACTGCTGCACCACCCCGAGCAGCTGGCGGCGCTGCGGCGTGAGCCGGCACGTGTGCCCGCCGCCGTCGAGGAGCTGGCGCGCTACGAGGGCCCGGCGCTGCTGGCGATCCGCAGGTTCCCCCGCCAGGAGGTGGCGATCGGCGGGGTCCGGATTCCGGCCGGAGAGACCGTCCTGCTCTCCCTGTCCGCCGCCAACCGTGACCCGGCACGCTTCCCCGACCCGGAGCGGCTGGACATCGACCGGGACGCCGCCGGTCACCTGGCGCTCGGCCACGGCATCCACTACTGCCTGGGCGCACCACTGGCGAGGGCGGAGACCGAGATCGCCCTGACCGCACTGCTCGAACGGTTCGCCCACCTCGAACTCGCCGACTCCGAGGTGCGGTGGCGTGCTTCGATGCGCGCCCGGGGCCTCGCCGCGCTGGAAGTGCGCTACGGGCGGACTGCCCCTGCCTGCTGACGCGCGCGTCACCGGGGGGAAGCCCCGGCGTGGCCGTCAGCTCTCGCCGCTGGCCCTCCCCGGGCGCCGGCGTTGCCGCAGGCCACCGATCATGGGCAGGGTCAGGCCGGAGAAGAGGAACAGCACCGCCAGCCCGCTCAGCAGCGGGCTGACCACCTCCTCCGTGGAGAGCGGCCAGGGAGAGTGCAGGGCGTAGAGGACGATGTACGAGCCCTTGGAGAAGGCGTAGGCCACGCCCAGGGCCGCGGCGACGGAGGACAGGGTGAACCCGGCTGCGCTCCAGGGGCGGGTACCCCGGTTGCGGCGCGCGGTCCTGCCGCACATGAAGGCGAGCTCACCGCAGGTGACCAGTACGTAGGAGAGGTAGAGGAGCAGGTAGCCGGCGACCCTGGGGTCCTCGGCGTAGGCGGTGGTGAACTCGATGCCGGGGCCGTTCGTCGCGAGGAACAGGGGGATCATGATGGCGAGTTCCACTGCGGCGGCAAGTGCCCGCTGGATCAGCGCGGCGCGCAGGTACTCGGGCCGGTAGGCCAGGTCGACCATGGTGATCTGCAGCGCCGCGCACCAGAGTATGGCGCAGGTGTGGGCCACCAGCTTGCCCGCGTTCGCCACTCCCGTGGCCTGCGCCACCGCCTCGGCGACCACGGGCACCGCACACAGGACGCCCAGGGTGCAGACACCGAAGGCGACGGCGATGGACCAGGTCGACACCCTGGGGTTGCCCACCGCTCTGCGCGTGCACGCAGCGGTGACCAGCAAGCCGGCCACGCTGCACGTTCCGAAGACCATTCCGTCCACGCTCATCTAGAGCCCTTCCAGTGAATCGGCCGCGTACTCCGCGGTCTCGTCCCTGCTCCGCCGCCGTCGCCGCCTGCCGGGGGCCGCGGCGGTCTCACCCTCCGGTGCGGCCGGCAGCCCGAGGGCGGCTCGCCGCCCCTCGAGGGCGGTGATCACCTCGTCCAGCTCGCTGCGGGGCAACCCGGCCAGGAGAACCAGGACGCGTCGCGCCAGAGGGTCCTCGAACGCCTCCAGCGCCGCCAGGTCCTCGTAGCTCTCGTGCGGCAGCAGGTAGGCGGGCGGGACGCCTCCCAACGCCTCGCACAGAGCGACGACGGTGCCCACCGTCGGGTTGTCCTGGGATCCGTTGGCCAGTTTGGCGATGGCGGCGTGCGAGACGGACGCGTGCTCGCCCGCGAGCGCCTCGACCGAGGCGGACAGCGACCGCGAGGTGTGCGCCCTGCCGTTCTCGTCGCGCCGGCCGGCCATGAGGGCCTTGAGCTTCTCCCCCAGCGGTGTGCGGCGGCTGCTCACTCCCGGTGGCCGATCATGGCTCCGCTGCCCCCCGGCCCCCGACCGCACACGACTGCTTCCTGACCTCTCCAGCCCGTCCTGCCTCTCCGTGTGTACTTTAGTTGACACGTTGAGGTGTACCAGGCAGGATCACCCGCGAGGCGCGGAACCGTGTGTGGTGACGTCGGCACGGACCGTGTCTCGCGCGCCCCACCGCACGACGGACCCCTCGGGGCCACCCGACCGCGGTGACGCGCAGCGACAGGAACAGCAACAGGATACTGGGCAGCGGACACCGCACCTCAGGTGTCGCCGCGCAGCCGGCCCGTGCTGTTCGCCGATGTCGCATCAGGGGAGCCGAGTCGGGCGTCAATTCTCGTCGCCGGGCCGACGGCTTCGTGCGCACGCTGTCCGCCGGGGCGGGCGGCCGGCACACGCAGAAGCTCCCCCGCGTCCGCCACGGGGGAGTGGACGCGGGGGCTTGCCCCCTCCCGCACCTCGCGCGCCGGAGGTCCAACACGCCGCAAACCGGCTGATGTCGTACGCCTTCGCGCTGAGCTGATGCGGAAGTGACACCGCTTGTGCAAGACTGGTCCTGGGCCCGTCGCGCATCCCCCGTCGCGACGGGCCCTTTGTCATGCCCGGCCTCCGATTCCCTGCCATGGCGGCCGCTCACGCGTCGGGCGCCGCAGGCCGGCGGCCTTGCCCGCGAGGGGCCCGGCAGGGCGTCAGCCCATGGCGTTCTTGAGGTTGGCGTACCAGCTCGCGGGTCCCCCGCCGTCCACGCCGACGGCGTTGAAGTACTCCCAGCCGGCCACCCCGGCGAAGTCCGGGTGTGCGGAGACCAGTTGCCGCACCGTGCCGGCGAGGGTCCCCGGCTCGACGTATCCGCCGCAGGTGCCGGGGTTGGTCACTGCTCCCGTCACCACCCGGGAGGCGGAGAAGCCGTTGCCGAGGATGGCGTCGTAGCCGGAAGTGCCGCCGAGGTCGCCCCACCCGCAGTAGAACTGCGCGTTGTACCAGCTGACGCTCCCACCGACCTCCTGCTCCAGCTGCCGGTAGCTGAAGCCGCCGGAGAAGGCCGACCCGCCGGAGAGGTCACTGGCCACGGGGGCCATGGTGATGGTGAAGCCCGCTCCGAAGTCGGCACGCAACTGGTTGATGAGGTGTTCGGTGTCGGCGAGGGAGAAGGTCTCCTCGATGTCGAGGTCCACGCCGTCGAAGTGGTGCTCCCTGAGCGTGTCGCGGAGCGGCCCGTAGTACCTGTCGAAGTCGTTGTGGAGGTTGGCGTAGGAGCCCCGCCCCGCGCCTCCCAGCATCGCCTCGACCCGCGTGCCGGAAGACTGGAGCGCGGCAAGGTCGCTCCACATCTGGTCGAACTTCGGGTCGGAGGGCGGGTCGTCGTTGAGATGGACGCTGCCGTCGCCGTTGAGGTGGAGGGCGGCGACGTCGATGTCGGTGGCCGTGCCCGCGAGCGGCTTCGGCGAGACGTAGCCTCCCCCACTGTACTGGGTCTGGTAGTAGGCGACGACGTGGTGTGCCGCGGTCGTCGCGGGCGCGGCGCCGGCCGCCCCCGCCGGTCCGAACAGGCAGGCAAGTGCCGCCGCCGTGGTGGTGGCGAGCAGGGCGAGGGTGCGTCGTGTTCTGAGGTGCATGGGCACTCCGGGTGGGGGGAAGGGCCGTGCCGACCGTGGCCTGCGCAGGGCTGGCGCGGGCACCGGTCTGCCGGCGTACGGGTGCGGGCCCGAAGGCGGGCCCGGGCATCACTGGCGTGCATCCTTGGCGGGACGGCAGGCGACGTCAATACCTCACGCCCCGCAGGTGACAACGATGTCCTGAAGGGGCTCCACCGGCCCGCCCCGGCCTCGTCCAGCGGGCGCCGCCCGGGCTCTTCCCGTAGTCCGCCGCGGTCACGCCCAGCAAGCAGGCGCGGGTGGCACCCGACGCCCTCTTCCGGCCCAACGCCCGTCCACGGCACAGCGGCCGGGACGGACCGGCCCGGGTGGTGAGCGGAGGAGACTTCACGCCCGAGAGGCACCGTCCGCCTCGGAACACCCCCCAACCGGTATGGGTTGGGCCACGGATCTCCCATGGACTGTCCCCGTCGGCAAAGCACTGGTACAGACCAGCCTGGCCATCTTGTTGACGTGAACCCGGCAACTCTAGGTTGTGGCCGCTCCGGCCGCGCACCATGCGGCCCGGGGTGCACCACGATCCCGCACGGTCTCAGTTTCATCCCCTTTCCGGAGGAACACCTTGCGCAGATCCCTCTCCCTGACGGCTGTGGCCGCACTCGCCACCGCCGCATTCGCCGTCTCCGCACCCTCGGGCACGGCGGCGAACGCCCCCACCAAGGGCGCCGGGCACTCGGGTGTGACCTACGCCCGCTCCTGTGCCGAGCCGGTCAAGAAGGACTACATGGCCTGCAACGCCCTGCACGTCACCTCGGGCACCCCGCTCTCGGCGAACGCCGAGCGCGACCTCGGCCTGGCCGCCGCTCCGTCCGGCTACGGGCCGTCCTCGCTTCAGGCGGCCTACAACCTCCCGTCCGGCTCGGCCGGTTCGGGCCGCACGGTCGCCATCGTCGACGCCTACGACGACCCGAAGGCCGAGTCCGACCTGGCGACCTACCGCGCGCAGTACGGCCTGCCGGCGTGCACCACCGCCAACGGATGCTTCAAGAAGGTGGGCCAGTCCGGCACCTCCTCGCTGCCCAGCGCCGACGGCGGGTGGGCCGAGGAGATATCGCTCGACCTCGACATGGTCAGCGCCGCCTGCCCCAACTGCAAGATCCTGCTGGTCGAAGCCAACTCGCCCACCATGGCCAACCTCGGCAAGTCGGTGAACACGGCCGTCTCGCTCGGCGCGAAGTACGTCTCCAACAGCTACGGCGGCGGGGAGTCCTCCTCGGACACCTCCTACGACAGCAGCTACTTCAACCACCCCGGCGTCGCCATCACCGTCAGCTCCGGTGACGCGGGGTACGGCGTCGAGTACCCGGCGGCCTCCAAGTACGTCACCGCCGTCGGCGGCACCTCGCTGAGGACCTCCTCCACCACCCGCGGCTGGACCGACACCGTGTGGAGCGGCGCGGGTTCGGGCTGCTCGGCGTACGACGCCAAGCCCAGCTGGCAGAAGGACACCGGCTGCTCGCGGCGGACCGTCGCGGACGTCTCCTCGGTGGCCGACCCCAACACCGGCGTCGCCGTCTACGACTCCTACAGCCCCGGCACCGGCTGGATGGTCTTCGGCGGCACCAGCGCCTCGGCCCCCTTCATCGCCTCGGTGTACGCACTCGCCGGCACCCCGTCCTCCGGCTCCACCCCGGCGTCCTTCCCGTACGCGCACACCTCCTCGCTCAACGACGTTACCAGCGGCTCCAACGGCAGCTGCTCCCCGTCCTACCTCTGCAAGGCCGCCTCCGGCTACGACGGCCCGACCGGTCTGGGCACCCCGAACGGGACGGCGGCCTTCGCCGGCTGACCTGACCGCTCTTAGGGGTCCTTGCGATATGAGCGTCCGATGAGGTCGCGTGGTCTGGTGCCGTGCATCGCAAGGCGCCGGAGAGTCCTCGTAGCGGAGCTACCAGGGCTTTTCGGCAACGCCGCGAGGTGCGGTGCCAGACCACGCGGCCCGGGCAGGCATATGGCAAGGACCCCTTACGCAGGCCGCCCTGCGGCGGTGTGCACGGACCGGTGGCGGGTGCCTCCCGCCACCGGTCCCTCGCGTTCCTGTCCCACGCACCGGGCGGAAACGGGCCCCAACCCGCGCGTCGGTGCTCGGTTTTGGGCGACCGGTCACCGTCCGGCACCTCCGTGCTGCACGCTGCGGACGACGTGCTCGCCGCGCGGCTGCCGGACCGCACCGTCCGGCAGCGGTGCCGCAGCCGTGGTGGCCCCTCAGTCACTGCCATCCGTGTCCGAGTGCGATGCGGCGGCCGGCGGCAGGAGTTCGCCGAGCACGTCGTCGAGCATCCGGGCGTCCCTCGCGGCACGTCCCAGCGCCACTCCGTCCCACGGGGCCAGACGGCGCAGCGAGGAGTAGGTCCCCGGTACGACGGCCCCGCCGTAGATCATGCGGGTGCCGGGGTGTGCGGATGCCGCCCGGTGCAGGGTGTCCAGCACGGTGGCGGCATGGCCGGGGTCGGCGCCCCGGCCGGCTCCGATGGCCCAAGCGGGCTCGTAGAGAACGACGGCCGGGCTGCCGGTGGGCACGGGGTGCAGCGCGGTCGTGGTCTGCTGGTGGATGTGGGCCGCGGTCTCCTCGGGGCCGAGGTGCCGGTCCTCACCGACGCAGATGACGGGTACCAGGCCGGCGAGGGCGACGGCCCGGGCCTTGCGCCCGACGAGTCGGTCGTCCTCGGCGAACAGACGGCGCCGTTCGGCGTGTCCGACCATGACGTGGGTGCAGCCGCTCTCGGCCAGCAGGTCGGCCGAGACTTCTCCGGTGACCGCCCCCGAGTCGAACCAGGCGTTCTGCGCCCCGACGCTGATCCCGGTCCCCTCCAGCAGACGGCTGCCGAGGTCGAGGAGCGGGTGGGGCAGGCAGACGCAGAAGCGCAGCCGGCCCAGGGCGTCGGCCCGGGGCAGGATCACGTCGTTGATCCACTCCTCGGTCTGCCGCCGGCCCAGGTTCATCTTGGTGCTGGTCAGTGAGACGGGTGTCGTCATGCGCGTTTACCTGCCTGTTCCGGCTACTCGAGGTTGGTGTGGCGGGCGAGCATCTCCTGCGGATCGACCTGGTACTCCAGCTGGTACACGAGGACCACCGAGTCGAGGAACAGCAGGGCGCCCTGCTCGAAGAGCGTGCCGACGAACTGGCGGGAGCCGCCGGGCTCGTGGTCCTGGCTGTACTCGGCCAGGTGGACCACCAGGTCGGCCCTGCGGGACAGCCGGGAGCCGGCGTTCGCCGTCACCGCGACCGTCCTGGCGCCGTGCCGGGCGGCGTTCTCCGCCATCAGGACCGCTGTGGGGGTCTCACCCGATCCGCTGCACACCAGCAGCAGGTCGTCGGAGCCGATGGCGGGAGCGGTGACGTCGCCGGCCACATGGGCGTCCAGCCCGAGGTGCATGAGCCGCATGGCGAACGCCGCCGCGGACAGGCCCGAGCGGCCGGCCCCCGTCACGAAGATCCGCGCGGCCTCGCGGAGTTCCGCGACGAGTCGGGTGCAGGCGTCCTCGTCGATGTGCGCCAGCAGCGCGTCGAGCTCTCGCAGGATGAGGCGCCGGGCGGAGGCGTGGGGCCCGTCGACCCCTATCGTTGTGTCAGGCGGGGAGACCTCGCTCCCCAGTGGCCTGTCCTGCTCGACCATGGTCGTCCTTTCTCTCGCGCGTGCGGTGGTCGGTGCGGTGCGACCGCGGCTGGTCCGGCGTCACCATCGGTCCTGGTGCCAGACCTCCTGCACGGTCCTGCGGGGTGCCGGGCGGAAGGAGTCGCCCCTCGGGTGGGCCACGGCCAGGAGACCGGCCTGGGTGACGTCGTCCGGCAGCTGGAGGACGTCCGCCGCCTGACGGTCGCGGGCCAGGTGCAGGGCCGTGACCGCGCAGGCCAGCCCGCGCAGCCGCAGCGCGAGCATCAGGCTCCACATCGCCGGCCAGATCGAGCCGTAGTAGACCGAGTGCGCCACGTGCTCCAGCGGCCCGGAGAACCCCATCCGCGCGAACCTCTCCTCGAACTGCCCGGGAGTGACGCTCAGGCAGGGCACCACGAGGACGGGGACGCGGTGCAGGTGCTCCGCGAGGTGAACCGACGCCTGCCACACCCCCCTTCGGTCGGGGTCCTCGGCCGCCTGGGCCTTCATCGCCTCCAGATAAGGGCGGGCCGCGGACCTGTAGCAGTCGGCCAGCCGGCGCCTGCGGTCGCGGTCGGTCACCACGACCCACTGCCATGGCTGGTCGTTCGAGCCGTTGGGGGCCTGCAGCGCCGTTGCCAGAGCTTCACGGACCAGGCCGGTGTCGACCGGGCGCTCGAAGTCGAGCCGTCTGCGCACGGACCGGGTCGTGGTCAGCAGTTCCTCACCGGTCAGGGGCCCGGCGGCCGGGGCTGCTCCGGTTTCGCGCCCCGCTGGGTCTGTGGCGTGGTCCGGCACAGGGGACACTCTCCCTTCGTCCGATGCGGACTGCTCGGGGTGCGGGCAGTCCCGGGTGGCCGCCCGGCAGGGCCGCTCTTCGCCATCCGCTCCGGGACGTCGAGGGCCCGCGCTGGCTCCAGCGGCCGCGGCGGCCCCGGTGAGGCGACTACCGCAGGAGCGAACGGTCGACATCCGGCTCCCCCGGACCGGGCGCCGCACGCCTGCCCGCGGCACGGGAGAGCGTGAACGTGTTGAACAGTGCAGGGGACCCGCCACGGCCGGGGCCGCCGAGAACGTCCTCGCCCGCCTGTGGCAGCCGCGCCGCGACCACTCACCCGGACGGCAGCCCACACCGTGCCGGTGACCGCCGCCACCTCGACAGTGACCGTATGAACGATCCCCTGTTCGACCATGTGGCCGCCCTCGCCCGGCGCGCGACCCGGCCCGACGAAGCCCACCACCGGACCGACGGATCCTGCCCGGCCGGCGAAGCCCGCCGGGCCGCCCCCCGTGCGGTCCCGCGCCGGAAGTCCGCGAGCAGGGCGGTCGAGAGCACCCTCGACGCCCAGTCCCCTACCGGACCGCCGCCGCGTACCTGACGAGGGCCGACACCTCGCGCAGCAGGACGGACACCTCCGGAACGCGCCGGAACGGCGTGAGCCGGGCCTGCAGCTCCTTCAGGAGCAGCGTCGAGCGGTGGGACCGCACCTGCGGGTACTCCTCGGCGAAGAGGCGGCCGTGTGCGCAGGCCTCCTCGACGGCGCCCTGACCCAGCAGGATCAGGGCCAGGCGTGCCCGGCTGAGGGCCCTCACCCGGTGTTCGTGCTCGAGCCGGTCGGTGACCGCGTACCGCAGGGCCTCCAGAGCCGGTGGGGTGTCCCCGAGCCGGTGGAGTGTTCGTCCCTTCCGGTAGGCGAACCCCGCGACCGGGTAACCGGCGAAGAGCCCCTCCTCAGCGGAGGGACGCCCCAGGTGCCGTTCGGCCGCCTGCAGATCCTGGCGGGCCCCGCGCCGTTCCGATGCCAGTGCCCTGACGTAGGCACGTTGGGCGAGCACGAACGCCCGCAGGTCGCCGTCGTCCGACCTGCCGATCGCTGAGACCGCCGAGTCGGCGAGGTCGACCGCATGGCCGAGCGAGTGCACCCGGACGGCCTGCAGGCTCATCGCGCGCAGGGTGACCGCAGCCGTCCTGCGGTCCCGGGCCTCGGCGGCCGTCCCGAGCGCCAAACGGTAGTACCGCTGCGCGAGACCGTGGAGGCCCGCGTCTGCGGTCATGTTGCCCAGGAGATGGGCCAGTTGACCGGTGGCCGAGAGGAGGGCTGAGCGTGTGTGGCGCGACGCCGGCAGCGCGAGCAGGCGTCCGATGTCGTCGGCCAGGTAGGAGGCCAGGGACGCACGGGCATGCCCGCCGCCGAACCGGGCCCAGTTGCCGTGGAACTGGTCGACGAAGAACCGGACCCTGTCCACGTCGGCACTGCCGGCCCGGGCGACTGCTCCGGGCCGGCCGATCGGGCCGGGGCGCCCGGCGAAGCGCCCCGGCACCTCAGCCTCCCGGAACACGGCCGCCTGCAACCCGGCTCGCCGGGCGGGTTGGACGTCCAGCCGCGCCAGGGCGACGAGACCGCGCGCGGGGTCCTCCCGCTCGGTGCCCCCGGAGAACTCCGCCCCTCCGTCCTGCGCGAGCCCCGTCTCCCCCACGCTGACCAGCCGACCGGTCCTGCGCGTCAGAACCTCGGCCACCAGCTGGGCGACGAAGGGCCGGGGCCGGGAACCGGCGACCCAGTGGGCGACTGCGGTGCGGTCGTAGGTCAACCGCACTCCGGCTGTGGCCGCCAGACGATTGACGCTTCTGGCCAGTTCCGCGGCGCTCATGTCCGCCTCGGCCAGCAGTCGTCCGAGCAACTCGTTGGGACGGCGACGACGTGCAGGCACGAACCACCCCCGCATCGGCCCGGGCGCCCTCTCCTGTGGAGGGCGGCCAGTATGGCACCGGCCGGTGGTCCACCCATGGTCGGATACCGGCCGAAAATCGGAAAGTTACCGACTTCCACTGCCTTACCTGCCCATGCTGCGCCGGTCAGCGTCCGGCTGGTCGCCCACGGCGCCCCCGTCACCACCGTCCGCGGCCAGGGCCTGCGGACCGGGGCCCAGCCACCGCCGACTGGAGGCAACCCCCGCCCCGACCGTCCGCCTGCACCAGAACCCGCAGACGCGCTCCCCCGCCCCTGCGTCGCCGGAGGCGACTGGCGACGCGGACGCCAGGCAGCCAGGCAGCCAGGCATGACGCCATGGCCGCAAGGCGGAGGGTGTTCCCGTCAACCGCCCCTTGCCAAGTCGTCGCCAGCACTCCCCAGAAGATAATAGTCCATTGAATTTTTTATGGTTCTTGGACATAGTTGCCTGGTTAGACCTGGAGGGCACCGGTGACACATACGCGGGGTCCCCGCGGACAAAGGCGAGCACAGAGCACTGCCACCACGAGTGGAGACGGAGCTGTGGTGGTGCGGAGGAAAACTCGCGGAAGGGCCGGAAAAGCCACCGCGCAGTCGGTGGGAGCGAGGCTACGGCGAGCAGAGCACGCCACACCGCGGACCACTGAGCGTCCGCAGGACGGTCACCGACGCCACCCGATGCATCGCACCGTCCCTGCCGGCGAGCCGACGCCATCACCGCTGCGCGAGTGCCGGGAAGCGTTCGCGGCGGTAGCCAAGGCCTCTGGCTGGAGCAGCGTCGCAGAACCTCCCACCCCGGCCGCAGAAAACGCTCGCGCAGCCTCGCGTCTCGCTGAGCGGCAATCGGACTGTTCCCAACTGCGCACCTCAACCCCCAACGGCACGACACGAGGCGGAAGGACGCCGACGAATGACACTCACTCCCGAGCAGACCTGCCCGTACCGCCTGGACGTCTCCGGAGCGGACATCCACGGCGAAGCCAAGCGGCTACGAGCTGAGGGGCCGGCTGCACAGGTGCTGCTGCACGGCCTGCCCGCCTGGTCAGTGACCGACCCACAGCTCATACGGCGACTCCTCGTACACCCCGACATCTCCAAGGACGCCTACAGACACTGGCCTGCTTACGCCCAGGGGCACGTCCCCGTGAACTGGCCCCTGCGGTCCTGGGTGGACATACGTAACGCCCTGTCCAGCTACGGGACCGAGCACACACGCCTCCGACGACCGCTGGCACGAGCATTCACTCCCCGCCGTGTCCGAGCTCTCATCCCGCACATCCAGGCGGTCACGCGTGACCTGCTCGACGACCTGGCCACTTCGGGGCCGGACGACGTCGTTGATTTCCGCGCACGCTTCGCTTGGCGGTTGCCCCTGCTTGTGGTCAACGCCCTACTCGGCGTACCTCTGAACATGCACGACGCTTTCCGCCTCGCTTTCGAAGACGTCTTCGCCACTGACCTACCGCCAGAGCGCGCAGTGCAAGCCCCTCAGGCCGTGTACGCCCTCATACGACAGCTGATCGAGCACAAGCGCGCTGAGCCCGCAGACGACGTGGCCTCAGCGCTCATCGCCGCCAAGGACAGCGGAACACTGACCGAGCAGGAACTCGCCGACAGTTTCATGCTGCTCATCGGGGCCGGCCACGAAACGACGGTCAACCTCCTGGACCACGCGACCGTGAACTTGCTGACCCACCAGCACCAGCTCGCCCTCGTCCGTCGAGGGACCGTTCCATGGGCTCAGGTCGTCGAGGAGACCTTGCGGCACCAGGCACCCATTGCGACGATCATCCTGCGCTTCGCCGTCCAAGACGTGTACGACGCACCCAGCGGCCTCACCTTCACAGCCGGCGACGCCATCGCCATCAACTACGCCGCCGCCGGACGTGATCCCGGCACCCACGACGCCCCGGACGACTTCGACGTCACACGCCTGCGCACCGACCACCTCGCCTTCGGCCACGGCGCCCACCTGTGCCTCGGGGCGGAGCTGGCGCGACTCGAAGCACGCATCGCTCTGTCAGCGCTCTTTGCAGAATTCCCGCACATGCGACTGGCGGTGGAGAAGCAGCAGCTCCGCCCGTTCCCGTCCTTCATCTCCAACGGACACGCACAGGTGCCTGTCCTCCTCGGGCGGCGCTCATCTCCTCAGTGATCCCCAGCGCTCCCATAGGCGGACACACCACGGCCGAGCCCCAGGGCACCGCGGGGCAGAGGCATTCGCCAACGGCGCCGTGGACGCACGGCGCCACAGCTACCCTGCGGTCACAGCGCACACGACGACAGCCTGGACGCGTCAGCCCGAGGCCCACCTGGGGCAAGCCGGCACGAGACGAGCGTGAGCCAGCAAGAGCCTCGTGCAATCACGCCCTCCAACGCCTACCATGTCCACGTCCTACATAAAAACCACTTTTTTCTCAAGTTGAAGCTCGGGAGATTCATGACTGGCAGGGTCATCAAGCAAGAGCGGGCCATCAGGACTCGCGCCGCACTGATAACTGGGGCGGCACACGAGTTCGCCAAGTCAGGGTTCGCCGGAGCCACCGTCTCCAAGATCGCCAGGAACGCGGAAGTGACGCTCGGAGCGCTCTACTTCCACTTCCCGGACGGCAAGCATGAGCTGGCCCGCGCGATCGTCCGCGGCCAGCCGGACACCGTCACACCACCCCTGCCCGCCACTGGTCTGCAACGTGCCATCGACATCACTCTCACCTGGGCCTGGATGATGCTGGACAATCCCGTCGTGCTGGCAGGTGCACGACTTGTGGCAGACCAAGATCAGTTCCTCGAAATGCGGGACAACTCGCACGCGCAATGGACCGAGGTGATATCTGCCGCTTTCGACGCGGCCAAAGCCCAGAGCGACGTGCGGGAAGAGGTCGATCTTCAGGCCATGGCCCGTTTGATCGTCAACGCCGCCACCGGCGCGCAGCTGCACGCGAACATGGAGTCCCAGATGCGCGACTTGCCCAACCGCATGGAGGAGACCTGGCGATGCTTGCTGCCGGCGCTTGCCAGGCCTGAGGTCATCGCACGGCTGTCCTTTGCGGAGGAGCGAGGCCGACCGGCCTCAGCGCCTGGGGGCAAGTCGCACCACCCGCATCAGTCGTCGCCCGGAGAAAGCGGAGCCACGGACGGTCTCGCTTGACGGTCCCCCACCAGGTCCCCACCCCGTCACCGCACCCGTTCGCCGAGGGCGCGGAGGGCGGTGGCACCGACCAACCACGTCCCAGGTGTCACCCGCCGAGTTGACGCCGACAGACATCCATGTGCTTCACAAAACACCTGAACCCCAGCCAGCCGGCACAAGCTCCCTCGAACCACCCCCTCCCGCCTGCAGACGAAGCATCCCTGGGCCCAAGATCAGTCTCGGGGTAGTCTAAAAATAGCGAACTGATTATTATTTCCGACACAGGTGCTCACGCCCCCTGGGCCGGGGCGACGACATGCCACGTTCCGCGGCAGTCACGGAGCAGGACACGCACCCAAGTAGGGGGAGGACGTGCAAGACCGGGCGCGCGCTACGAGGCGGAAGCTGGTGACTGCGGCAGCGAAGGAGTTCGACCGTCACGGTTTCAACGGCGCATCACTGAACAACATCAGCAACTCCACCGGCGTCTCCATGGGGGCCCTCACCTTCCACTTCCGGGCGAAGGAACTGCTCGTCGACGCCGTCCACGAGAGGGCCGCATCCTTGATGCGGGAAGCGGTCGAGCGCGCCGTGGAGGAAGATGGTGCACCTCTGCACCGCGCACGCAACGTCCTGCTCGCCGTCGCGAACCTGCTCAAGAAGGAAAGCGCTGTGCGCGCTGCGGCGCGCCTCTCCAGGGAGCGCAAGGGCAAAGGGGACGAGTGGATCAAAACCTGGCTGCCCGCGCTGCGAGACCAACTGCAACTAGCCGCTGCGCTGGGGGATCTGGACACAGATGCCGACGTGGAGACCATCGCTGCACTCGTGACCAGCCTGCTGGCCGGTCTGGAGATTTCGCTGCGTACTCCCAAAGGGATGCCTGGCCCCCTCCGCAGCCCCGAGCACCTTTGGGACCTGATACGGCCGGCACTCACTGCGCGACAGGTTCCCGTGCGCGTTACATGATCCAGACGGTGCCCGAGGCCCCGAAGACGGGCACGACGATCCGCCCCGGGTTCAGCGGCCGCTTGCCGGCGTTTGCGCCGTGAGTGACGAAGAGGCCGAGCAGTGCACTGCCTGACCAGCCCGGCCGGCAACGGCCCGCGGACGTGGAGAACACCGTGACGGACGAGCAGCACGAGGAGCCGGACAGTACCGCGGTGCGGGTCGCCCTCTGGCGGGCGCTGCACGTGCAGGTCGACGCGCCACCCCACGTGTTCGAGGACGAGGTCGGGCTGCGGCTGGTGGCGCCCGAGGACGGATGGCGCCGCCGCCCGGACATGGACCCGCTCGCCACCAGGGGCTTCCGCGCCGCCATCGTGTCCCGCGCTCGCTGCGTCGAGGAGATGGTCACCGAACGGGTCGCGCACGGCGTCACCCAGTACGTCCTGCTGGGGGCCGGTCTCGACACCTTCGCCCAGCGCAGACCGGAGTTCGCCTCCCGCCTGCGGGTCTTCGAGATCGACCAGAGGGGCACCCAGGTCTGGAAGCGGCGGCGTCTGATCGAGCTCGGCTACGGGATCCCCGACTGGCTGTGCCTGGTGCCGGTCGACTTCGAGGCGGGCGGGGACTGGTGGGAGGAGCTGTGCCACGCCGGCTTCGATCCCGGCCGGCCGGCGGTCGTCGTCTCCACCGGCGTCTCCTTGTACCTCAGCAAGGAAGCCACCGCGGCGTCCCTGCGTCGACTCGCCCGTCTGGCGCCCGGCTCGACACTCGCCATGACGTTCATGCTGCCGGCCGAACTCGTCGAGGACGCCGACCGCCCTGCGCTGGAGGCGACCAAACCCCGGGCGCAGGCATCCGGGACGCCGTTCGTCAGCTTCTACACCCCGGCGGAGATGCTGGCACTGGCCCGCGCCGCCGGCTTCGCGGACGTCCGGCACGTCTCGGGGACGGCGCTGGCGGAGCAGTACTTCGCCGACCGGACCGACGGCCTTCGCCCCTCCAGCGGAGAGGACCTGCTGGTGGCCACCACCTGACGTTCCCCGCCCGCCCCGCGCACTCCGAGAGCGGAGGCCGTACCCGGACAGTCTGCCGGCGGTGCCGCCCGCGAAGCCCGTGCTTGCGGGCGGGCTGCCGGCGGTGGCACGCCAGGGAGCGGAATGGGGCGCCGTTGCCGGGGCGCCGACACGAGGAGTTGAGGCACGAGGAGTTGACGGCAATTTGGCCGAACTCCTTCTTGCCATATCCGTGGTGCGCTAGGATTTCCGACGATCATGCGACTGGCGGGATGGGGACGAGGTCCGTTCCGGTGATGGGAGAACTGCCGTGAAACAGCCCGAAAAACCTTCCGCAGCCGCGGAACTGGTACCCACCGAACGGACTCGACTTCGCCGGGCCCGGGAAAAGGCGCGTACGTCCCGTGCCGACCTGGACTCGGTCCTTGCCGCCGGTTTCGTATGCCATGTGGGCGTGGTCGTGGACGACGCTCCCATGGTCCTTCCCACGGCTTACGGCGTACTCGGGGACACCCTTTATCTGCACGGGTCGGTCGCTTCCCGCAGTCTTGTGCAAGCACCTGCCTCCACGGTGTGCGTAACCGTCACCCACGTCGACGGCGTCGTGCTCGCCCGCTCCATGTTCGAGCAGAGCATCAACTACCGCAGCGCCATGATCTACGGCATCCCCCGCGTGGTGGAGGACCCCGAGGAGAAGCTCACGGGGCTGCGCACGCTGACGGAGCAGTGCGCCCCCGGACAATGGGAATACGCGCGCCAACCGAATCGCAAGGAACTGGCCGCGACCACTGTGCTGGCGCTCGGCCTGGACGAGGCCTCGGTGAAGGTGCGCACCGGTCCCCCGGACGACGCCGACACACCGGATGCCGCACTGGGGCTGTGGGCCGGGGTGGTGCCGATGTCCGTCGTGCGGGGCGCGCCGGTACCGGACCCTGCCCTGCCCTCCGATGTGCGAGTGCCCTCCCACATCGCGCAGATGTCCCGGTGACCGGCGCGGCCCGGCGGTCGGCGACCTACCGGAACTGCGGGCCGGCGAGGCAGGCCTCTTCCACCACGAAGCCTGATTTGTAGGCGAACACCACGGCCTGCACCCGGTCCTGTAGTTCGAGTTTGTGCAGGATGTGGGAGATATGAGATTTCACGGTGGCCGCGCTGACGGTAAGTTTTCCGGAGATGTCCGCCGTCGTCATACCGTTGGCCAGCAACGTCAGTACGCGGCGCTCCTGTTCGGTCAGCGTGGATATCTTGGCGATCTTCTCCACGTCCGGTAACGCCATTCTGTAGAGCATGGGCTGTATCAGTCGCTCCGCCACGCTGGGGGCGAGATACGTCCCGCCGGCCGCAACGGTGTGAATCGCTGCGATGATGGTGTCCTTGCTCTGCGACTTCACTCCCAGGCCCCGCACTCCAAGACGCAGGGCGCCCACTGCGTCTTCCCGGCTCCAGGCGTCGGCGAAAGCGACAATGGGAGCCGGAACAGCGATGGGCACCACTCGTTCAACCCTTTCCATCACACGGTCGTCACCGACGATGATGACGAGGTCCGGATCCGCCTGACGAACAAGGGCTTCCACTCCCATACGGGAGAAATCCGCCGTGTCCGCCCGGATGCCCAACTCTCCGGAAATCAGGGATGCGAAACCCGCCCTGGTGAGTTCGCTCTGATCCAGAATGACGATGCGATTGACATCGCGCTTTCCTACGCGTGAGACATGGCCGGTTCCCCGAATCGACATGCGCGGCTCCCCAGTCGCGATGAATCAGTCTTGCCCATGAAAGGTTGGCGCCAATCCTTGCGAACCCACAGCAGCGATCAACGTCGCCTTGGATGCAGCTTGATGCGACATTTGCCCGGATCGCTCCACCGGCAGGCACAGGAGTCGTCCGCCCTGCACGAGCCGGGCAGGCCCCGATCACTCACGTCACCATCTCCTGTGTGTCCGTACGAACACCCCGGAAGGCAGGGGCCTGTGGCCTGTGGGCTTCCTTCGAGCACCGACCGGCGCATTATCGCGCCGGACACTCGAGTGACCCATGATGGTAATGAACGCTAGCAAGATCCGGCTGGCAGGCGATTGCGATCTCTTGCCCTGCTCGTGCTCGGCGAGCAGGATGTTGCGGCATGGACCAGATCGACCGCAGAATCCTGCACGAGCTCCAACAGGACGCCCGTGTGACCAATGCAGAGCTGGCCACCCGGGTGGGCCTGACGGCGTCCCCGTGTCTGCGGCGCGTGCGGCAGTTGGAGGCGACGGGGGTGATCCGCGGGTACCGGGCGCTTCTGGACCACCGTACGCTGGGATGCGAGTTACAGGCGTTCGTCACACTGGTGATGCAACGCGAGGACCGGGCCCACGCCGAGCGCTTCGAGCGGGAGGTGGCCCGGATTCCCCAGGTGATCGAGGCGAACCGGCTCTTCGGGGACCCGGACTACCTGCTCCGGGTGGCGGTCCGCGACGTACCGGCCTACGAGCGGTTCTACAGCGAAGTGCTCTGCCACCTTCCCGGTGTCGCGCAGTTCAGCTCCCACCTGATCATGAAAGAGGTCAAGCAGGACCGCGGGATCCCGACGGGCGCCAACCCTTAGGGGTCCTTGCAATATGCCCGCCCGGGCAGGCCGTTGGTGGCGGAACCGGCGCACTCGGAGTCCGGCGCGGGGGGAGCCCCGGGCCGGCCCCGGGGGGGCCCCAGGCGTTAGGGCCGCGCCGGGCCGACAAAGGGAGGGAGGGGTGGGGGCGCCCCCCCGCACACCAGGTGGGGCCCCGCCGGGGGCTCCCCGGCCGGCGTCTCCCGCAGTCCCTCCTCGCCCTCGCTTCTGCCACGGCTCCTGGTCCACCTGCGGTAGAGCAGAGCGAGCACGGCGATCAGTACGGGGATGACGACCACCACGCCGCTGAACGGGATGAGCACCAGGCACAGGACGGTACCGATGGCCGCCAGGACCCGCGCCCGGCCGTGCAACAGCCGCACCCCGGCCGCCATGGCGGCGAGGAACGTCATGATGACCAGGGAGTTCGGGACGACCAGCAGCGTCTCCGGCCCCCACTGCGCGAAGTAGCCGACGACGACGCCCAGCGTGGCGTAGCCGCCGACGACCAGGACGGACACGGCCGGGACGCCGCGCGTGCTCAGGCGGGCCAGCGGTGCGGGAAAGGCCTTGTCGCGGGCGAGCGCATAGCCCAGCCGTGAGGTGGCGGCGACGAACGCGTTCGCCGTGCCCAGCGAGATGAGCAGGGCGATGACGGCGGTCAGGGTGCCGGCCGGACCACCGAACCCGTTCGCCAGCAGGCGGGCGATGACGGTGCGGTTGACCGCGTCGCTGCCGTAGGTCCTGGTGCTGATCGTCGCGACGACGACGCCGACGTAGAGCAGGGTGATGACGCCCACGCTGATCATGGTGGAGCGCGGCACGTCCCGTGCCGGGTCGCGGAACTCCTCGGCGAGATGGGTGATCGCCTCCCAGCCGAAGAAGGCGAAGAAGATCACCACGGCCACGCTGCCCACTTCGCCCATGCCGTGCGGTGCGAAGGGCGTCCAGTTCGCCGCGCTGAAGCGGGGGACGGAGACCAGCAGCGCCAGGAACAGCAGCACCGCCACGGTCCCGGCGAAGGCGAGCTGAAGACGGCCGCTGACCTTGATTCCCCGCAGGTTGGCCACCGTGGCGACGACGAGGATCAGCCCCGCGAGCAGGAAGGTGGCGGCCCTGGACAGACCGAGGTAGGAGGAGGCGTAGTAGGCGCCGGTGAGTGCGACCAGGGTCTGGGCTGTGGCCGCGGCGATGAAGTAGAACCACCCGATCACGGTCCCGGCCGCGGAGCCGAACGCCTGGGTCACGAAGGTGGCCACGCCCCCGGCGTTGGGGTAGCGGCTGGCGAGTGCGGCGAGCGTGAGCGCCAGGGGGATGCCGAGCACCGCGTCGAAGATCCAGGCCGTGATGGCGGCGGGGCCCGCTCTGGTGGCGCTGAGCGCCGGCAGCAGAAGCACACCCGCGCCCACGATGGCGCCCACGTAGAGCGCTACGCCCTGCGTGACCGTGATGCTGCGACGTAACGTCTGCTCTGACATCGGGCTTACCTCCGGCGTTCCGTACCAGCAGACCGTAGGGGGCCGACAACCCGGCGTCAACACCTATTATGGGCTTTGACAGGTGTCGCCGGCGATCAACCGCCTGAGGGGAGCACATGGATGCCCTTGCCCTCCGAGATCGAGCCGCTGCACGCCTTCCTCAACAGCATCGACCTGCGCTCTTTCACCGACCACGGCACCGTGCACCAGGGTGGCGAACACCTGCCCACGGCGCGGGCGCTGACGGGCTGGCTGCGGGAGCGGGAACTGCTGGCGGCCGGCACCGACGCGACGGAGGCCGACCTGCGCCATGCCCACCGGTTGCGGGGCCAGTTGCGTGGCGCCCTCGCGCAACGATCGCTGACGGCCCAGGCGGCGGAGGCAGGCCCCGCTCCGGAGCAGGGGCCGCTCGTCCCCGGCGAGGAGGTACCGATGACGCTCCGGCTCACTACGTACCCCGGCCGGGCCCCGGCTCTTCTCCCCGTGGCGGCGGGCGCGCAGGGAGCGCTGGACCGCATCGCACTGATGGTCTGCGAGGCGGTCGCGGCGGGCACGTGGAACCGCCTGAAGATGTGCGAGGCGGCCGACTGCCGGTGGGTCTTCTACGACCGGTCCAGGCCCGGCAGGGGCCGCTGGTGCGCTGCCGATCTGTGCGGGAACCGCATGAAGACCAGGGCGTACCGCGAGCGGCACCGCTGAGGGCGGTCGCGCACCCCGGTCCGGGCCGGGAGCACGACCGCCCTGCCGGCCGCGTCGTGGTCTGCGCTTCGGTCAGCCGCAGTCGCGGACGGCACGGGCCAGGATGCGCAGGCCGTCGTCGAGTTCGTCCGGGGCGATCGTCAGGGCGGGCATCAGCTTGACGACCTCGTCCCGGGCCCCCGAGGTCTCGACCAGCAGGCCCAGCTCGAAGGCGCGTTTGGCGACCCGGCCGGCGAGACCCGGGTCGGCGAACTGCAGGCCCCAGACCAGGCCCCTGCCGCGGTACGCGGTCGCCTCGGGGCGTGGGTGCTTCGCCGTGACGGCCTCCAGATGCGAGCGGACCACTTCGCCGCGTTCGACCGTCTGCTTCTCCAGCTGCCCGTCGGCCCAGTAGGAGTTGAGGGCCGCTGTGGCGGTGACGAAGGCGGGGTTGTTGCCGCGGAAGGTGCCGTTGTGCTCGCCGGGCTCCCAGAGGTCCAGCTCCGGCTTGAAGAGGGTCAGGGCCATGGGAAGGCCGTAGCCGCTGATGGACTTGGAGACGGTGACGATGTCCGGGACGATGCCCGCTTCCTCGAAGGAGAAGAAGGCGCCGGTGCGGCCGCAGCCCATCTGGATGTCGTCGACGATCAGCAGCATGTCCCGGCGCTCGCACAGGTCGGCCAGGCCACGCAGCCACTCGGCACGGGCGACGTTGACGCCGCCCTCCCCCTGGACGGTCTCCACGATGACCGCGGCGGGCCGGTTCAGCCCCGACCCCTGGTCCTCCAGGAGGCGCTCGAACCAGAAGAAGTCGGGGGTGTGCCCGTCCAGGTAGTGGTCGAAGGGCATCGGGGTGCCGTGCACCAGCGGGATGCCGGCGCCCGCCCGCTTGAAGGCGTTGCCGGACACCGCCAGCGAACCCAGGGACATGCCGTGGAAGGCGTTGGTGAAGGAGACGATCGACTCGCGCCCCTTGACCTTGCGGGCCAGCTTCAGCGCCGCCTCCACGGCGTTGGTGCCGGTCGGTCCCGGGAACATCACCTTGTACGGCAGGTCACGCGGGCGCAGCACGAGGGAGTGGAACGTCTCCAGGAAGGCCCGCTTGGCGGTGGTGGACATGTCCAGGCCGTGCGTGACCCCGTCCCGTTCCAGGTAGTTCAGCAACGCCCGCTTGAGAACCGGGTTGTTGTGGCCGTAGTTCAGCGACCCCGCCCCGGAGAAGAAGTCGAGGTAGGCGTGGCCCTCCTCGTCGAACATCCGGCTGCCCTGCGCCCGGTCGAAGACGACCGGCCAGCCGCGGCAGTAGCTGCGCACCTCCGACTCAAGGGTCTCGAAGACGCTCAAATTCGGCTGGATGATGGTCACAGCAAGCTCCTGAGGGGTGAGAGGAGTAAGAAGTGAAGCGCTGTGGAGGAGGCGGCGCCGAGGGTTCGCCAGGTCATGACGGGCTGCCCGTCGGACGGCTCTCCGGGGGTGAGAAGACCACCGCGACCTGCAGGTCCTCGGTGATGTCGGTGAATCGGTGCGGCATCTCAGCCGGTACGTACACGATCGATCCCGGCCCGACCGGGCGGCTCTCCCCACCCACCCGGACAGTCGCGCGTCCCGCGATGACGATGTACAACTCGTCCTCGGCGTGCGGCTGTTGCGGGTCGGTGCCGTCGGCAGGCAGTGCGTAGACCCCGGCGCTCATCGTCGGCACCCGGAGGAACTCCACATAGCGTCTGCCGGTCGCCTCCCCCTCCTTCCTGATGGTCTCGAACTCGTGGAACGCAGGCTGCTCGGGCAACTCGGGCAAGGGGACCGGTCTCCTCGTATACGTAGTGGTCACATCCGCAGGGACAGCTCGCTGTGGAAGCCCGCGAAGCGGTCCGCGCGGACGGCGTCGTCGACGACGGGGTAGAAGCCTTCGAAGAAGTCGACGTAGTCGGTGCACAGGGCGCGGAGCACGGGCGCGATCTCCCGGCCCAGCTCGCCTGCCGCCTCCCGGACTCCGACGGCCGTCATCATGGTTCCCCGGGCGTCCGGGGAGAGCGTCGCCAGCGTGCTGGCGAGCCGGCTGTGCCGCAGTGCCTCCCGTACGTCGTCGGTGACGGCGGCAGGGTCCGCGCCGCGGTCGGACTGCCACAGGATGACACGTACCGACTGGCAGCCGACGACCCGGCGGGGCGGCACGAGTTGCAGGGGTGCCTTGTCCAGGCGGCGTTCCTCGCCGCTCAGCGGGACCTGCCAGCGCGTCAGGTCGTCCTCCGGCGCGGGATGCACCAGTGGCGGCTCACCGCTGAGGTCCCAGGACCAGCACAGGACGTGCAGCGGGGTCGAGGCGTCGGCCACCCGGCGCAGCATGACGCGGCTGCCCCCGGTCAGGACGAGCCTGGTGAGCTCGATACCCCGCTGCTCGGCGGAGACGGCGAAGGTCAGGGGCACCGGCTGCAGCCCGCGGGTGACCTCGCGCAGCACGGTGAAGGGCTGCTTGCCCGTCAGCCCGTACTCGTCGGCTGCCGGGCCGCTCGGTGTGGCCTCGAAGTGCTCGAACGCGCCGCGGGAGAGCAATGGCATGATGTTCCCTTCGTCAACGGCTCAGCTTCTCGGTGTCGGGGGACGTGGTGGTCGGGCGCGGTCGGCGGAGGGTCACGGCGGGACGCGCCCGCTGCTCCGTGGGCGGACCGGACCCAGCAGGGCGGCTGCCGCCAGTACCGCCACGGGCAGGAGCACCGCCGGGCCGAGGAACGGCAGGAGCGGCAGGTAGAGGACCACGGCCGCCGCGCCCAGGTAGCGACCCCGTCCTTCCCCGGCGACGACGGCCGCGAGCGCGGCCGTGAGGAAGACGGCCCAGGCCATGGCGTTGGGCACCGAGAGCGCGTCGGTGGCCGTCAGCAGCCCCCCTTGCACCAGTGCCACTCCGGCCAGGGCCGCGCCGCCCACGGCCAGGGCCGCGGTGGCGACCGCCCGTGGGGCGGACGCGCCGCGGCCGGACAGGTCGGCCGCCAGCCGCGCGGCGGTTCGGACGTTGCGCATGCAGAAGTACGCGGTGACGACGCCCATACCTGCGGCGACGACGCGGCCCGCCGCGCTCGTGGACAGGTTCGGCAGGGCGAGGCCGGCGACCGCCGGGACCGTGGCCGAGGAGGCGGCGGCCCACAGGGCCGCGCCGTAGAGGATGCCGACCGCGGCCACCCCGCCCAGCGGTCCCCGCCACCGGTGACCGCCCCTGGTCGGCGCGAGGCGGCAGGTCGCCTCCCAGCCGACGACCACGAAGAACTGGAGGGCCGTCGCCCCGGCGATACCGGTCGGCGTCACCGCGGGGCCGGCCGTCGGGCCCGGCACCGCTCGCATCCCCGTCAGCAGCGCCAGGGCGAGGAGCACGAGGACGGCGGCGAACACCCGGCCTTCGGCCACCTTGCGGTCCGCCCGGGCCAGCACCACGGCCGGCACCAGCACTCCGGCCG
Organism: Streptomyces sp. NPDC059740; assembly: GCF_042733155.1. Lineage (NCBI taxonomy): Bacteria > Bacillati > Actinomycetota > Actinomycetes > Kitasatosporales > Streptomycetaceae > Streptomyces > Streptomyces sp. NPDC059740. The sequence continues at coordinate 262,081 of NZ_JBHWGP010000005.1, forward strand.
CCACCGCGCCGAGGACTCCGTTCGCGCCGGGCGACCCGTGCGCCGCCGCACGGATCAGGGCCGGTGCCAGTGCCTGGCCGAGGAATCCGGCCGCCACCAGGGCGACCACGACCTGCCCGGCCGTGATGCCCAGGACGTAGAAGCCGCGGACCGCCCGGCCCGGCACCCGGCCGAGCACGCCGTCTGTCAGCGAGACGGCTCCCGCCGTGGCGCCGGGGGCCCGGGAGGTGGCGGACAGGGCTGCGACCAGCAGGGCCCCCGCCACGAGGTGGTAGCCCCAGCCCCACAACGCCGCCCTGCCCTGGACGGCCTGCGCCGTCCAGGGCAGGAACAGCGCTCCGACGCCCAGGACGTTCACCGCCAGGCGCAGGCCGGACCGTGCGGGCTCGCCGTCCATCAGCGGGGCTGGAACATGCGCCGGTACTCGGGGACGATCTGCGTCCCGGCCGGGACCACCGCCTGGTCCTGGTGCGGCCAGGGGACACCGTCGAAGCCGGGCACCCGGCCCAGTTGCTGCCAGGTGCGGCGGGACCAGGTGGGCATGATGGGCCCCGACACCGCCGCGAGGACGCCGAGCAGCTCGACGTGGGCCGCGAGGACGGCTGACGCCTCGGCCCGGTCGGCGGGCGACTCCTGCCACCGCCGGAGGTCCTCGGCCGCGGTCCGCACCGCCTCGCGCAGCCGGGCCGCGGCGCCGCGCAGCGAGAAGGTCGCCGGTTCCAGGTGGCCGGCCAGGTCACCGGGGAGCTGTTCCGCGAGGGCGCGGACGGCGGCCGGCCAGGTCGCGCGGTCGGTCTCCGGAACGACCGAACCGTGCTCCTTCGCCAGGAGTCCGACGACGGAGGCGGCCCACCCCTCCCACTCCTCGACCAGCAGGGTGTTCACCGTCCGGTCGAAGTCGGACATCCGGAAGTCCGACTTGGTCTCCTCCGGCGCGGTCAGGCACAGGTGGAACCGGACCGCGTCCGCGGGGGCCTCGCGCAGGAAGTCGGAACCCCAGATCGCGTGGCCTCGGCTAGTGGAGAACTTGTCGCCCTCCAGCGTGTAGAACTCGTTGCTGATCACGTACCTGGGTGTGATGTACTCCCCCAGTCCGAGCAGCAGCGACGGCCAGAGCACCGCGTGCGAGAAGCTGCAGTCAAAGCCGATGAAGTGCACCAGTTCGGTCTCGGGGTCACGCCACGTCTCGCGCCACCGGTCGGGGTGGCCGAGGGCCGCGTCGTGTGCCGCGGTCGCGGCCATGTAGCCGAAGATGCCGCTGAACCAGGTGTCGAGGATGTGCCCCTTCCACTCGTCCAGCGGCACCGGGATCCCGTAGTCGGCGACCCGGCTGACCGGTACCACGGGGAGTTCCCGCGCGAGCAGCCCCGTGCAGAAGTCGAGCACCCGCTGCCGCCAGGGGCTCTTCTCGAAGAGCTCGGTCAGCCGCTCGGTGAAGGGAGCGAGCGGCACCACCAGCCGCACCGCGGTGCGGGTCTCCGGCTGTCCGCCGCAGGTGAAGCAGCGGCCCTCGACCACGCCTCCGGGTTCCTGCGCCAGGCCGCACTCCTCGCAGTAGGTCCCGTCGCTCGGGGCCGCGCAGAAGCGGCAGTTGCCGCGGATGTACGCCTCGTAGACGAACTCGTCACAGGTGGGGCAGTAGGGGGTGGGCATCTCCTGCTCGGTGATGACCCCGCTCTCCCAGAGGCGCAGGAAGTGCTCCTGCACCAGCGCGTCGTGCCGGGGCTCGCGGTGGGGGTGCTCGTAGTAGTCGGGGAGCATGTCGGCCAGGGACAGGCTGTGCTCGATGCGCCGGGTGTAGCGGAAGGCCGTCGTGTGGGCGTCCCAGCCCAACTCGCTTCCGCGGCGCGGGATGTAGCAGGAGTGGTCGTCGGTGTAGGCCACGTAGCTCACGGGGACGTCGCGTGCCACCAGGTACTTGCGCAGTACGTCGGCTCCCATGAAGGGGCCGGAGAGGTGACCCAGGTGGAGGTCACCGTTGGGGTTCGGCGGAGCGCAGGTGATCAGAACCCTTTTGGGCATGGGTACGCGGTCCTTTCCGGTGGAAGAGTGCGGACGCGGTGCGGAGCTACTCGGCGCTGCGCTGGTCGGCCACGCGAAGGGGACGGGGGGTTGCTGTGGGCACCGGCCTGTCCTGGCCGTCGCCTTTGGACGGCCGGTTGACGATCTGGCCCGGGCGGACGCGGGACTTGTGGGGCAACGAGGCCATCACCACCGACTTGGCTCCGATCACGCTGTCGGCGCCGATGTCGACCGGCCCCAGCACGCACGCCCCGGTACCCACCACCACGCCGTCGCCGAGCGTCGGGTGGCGTTTGGCGCCCGGTGCCCGGGTCGCGTCGTACCACCAGCCGACCGAGCCGAGGGTCACCAGGTGGTAGAGCATGACGTCGTCGCCGATGCACACGGTCTCGCCGATGACGACCCCGCAACCGTGGTCGATGAACAGCCGCCGGCCGATCCGGGCTCCGGGGTGGATGTCGATGCCGCCCGAGATGAAGCGTCCTGCCATGGTGATGGCGCGGGCGGCGATGCGGTGGTCGCGGATGTAGAGGGAGTGTGCGGCGCGGTACAGCCACAGGGCGTGCACATGGGGGTAGAGCAGGACTTCGAGCGGGTTCGTGACGGCCGGGTCCTTGTCGCAGACGACCTGGATGTCCTCCCGGGCGCGGTGCAGTGCTGAGCGCACGGCGCGGCGCACGGGCTGCCCCCCTTTCCCCTCCTCCCCGGACTTCGCCCTCTTCGCGGGCCGGCGGAACAGTCGAGTCATGTCGGTTGCCTTACATATTCCGGTAGCGCCGGACGGTCGGAGCGGGCTGCCCGGCGGTGAACCTGTCCGGTCGGTACGGTTCGAGCTCGGGCCGTACGGCTTCGGAGAGCAGTTCCGCGGCGACGGCGAGGCCCACGGCCGGGGCGGCCTTGAACCCGCCGCCGTTGAATCCCGTGGCGAAGTAGAGGCCCGGGTGCCGGGTCGACGGGCCGATGAGCGCACGGCCGTCCGCGGTGTAGGCCTCGGCGGCGCGGGCGGCCGTGGTGACCTCCGCGGTGGCCAGGCCCCGCAGGCGGGGCGCGGCCAGTGCCCGTCCTGCGGCGACCTCGGACGAGTCGGGCGAGATTTCGGTGTTACCCGACGGCGGGCCGCTGCCGAGAGGTATGCGGAAGAGCACCCGGTCGGGGCCGTCGGGGCGGAAGTAGGTCCCGGCCAGGTCGTCGATGACCATGCAGAGGGACGCGGCGCCGGGGATCGCCGAGGTCCTCGCCAGCGCCCAGCCGACCTCCTGGGAGTGCACCGGGGGCGTGCCGTCCTCGCCGGGGCCGCCGAGAGCGACGCCCGCCTCCGTGCAGAGCGGGGCCGAGCCGGCGCCGGCCGCGATCACGACGTGCCCGGCGCTGACCACGTCCCCGCCGACGGCGGCGCCGGTGTACCTCTCGCCGTTCTTCAGCAGCCGGGCGCCGCCGGGACCGGTGAGCACCTCGGTGCCCAGTGCACGTGCCCGTTCGGTCAGGGCCCGCACCGTACGGACCGGGTCCGCGTGTCCGCTGTACGGCTCGTAGGCCACTGCGGCCACGCCGTCGAGGTCCAGCGCCGGCTGCTCGTCGGCGAGCTCCTCAGGGGTCAGGACGGTGGTCTCGACACCGAGTCCCTTCAGTTCCGCGACGGTGCGGCTGAGTTCGCCGACGTGCTCCTCCCCGACGAGGAAGGCGAAGCCGGTCTGCCGGAAGCCGCAGTCGCCGCCGACGATCTCCGGCCAGTTCCGGAAGGTCTCCAGGCCGAGCGCGGCCAGTCGCGCGTCGTGGGGGTCGCTGTGGTGCATGCGCACCTGGCCGGCTGACCGGTGGGTGGCGCTGTCCCGGAGGCCGCCCTCGCGGCCGAGCAGTGCTACCCGCGCGCCCGCCGCTGCCAGGTGGTAGGCGATGCTCGCGCCGACCACTCCGTCCCCGATGACGGCTACGTCCGCGGTGCGGGGCATCACGCGCCCTTTCGCGGGCCGGGGGTGAACTCCAGCGGCAGGGTCTGCAGCCCGCGGAAGGAGAGGTTGGGCTGCCACTTGAGTTCCCCGGCGCCCAGCCGCAGGTCGCCCATGCGGTTCAGGATGGTGGCGAAGGAGAGCTCGCCCATGATGCGGGAGATCTCGGCGCCGGGGCAGTAGTGGATGCCGTGGCTGAAGGACATGTGCCGGTTGTCGGCCCGGGTGATGTCCAGCTTGTGCGGGTTCTCGAAGGCGGCGGCGTCGCGGTTGGCCGCGCCGAGCATCACCAGCACCTTGTCGCCCTTGCTGATCTCGTAGCCCCGGATCGTCATGTCCTCGGTGGCCATCCGGCCCACCAGGTGCAGGGGGCCGTCGAACCGCAGGATCTCCTCGACGGCCGAGGGCATCAGCTCGGGCTGCGCGCGCAGCAGGGCCATCTGGTCGGGGTTGCGCAGCAGGGCCAGCAGACCGTTCCCGACGAGGTTGAGGGCGGTCTCCAGGCCGGCGAACATCACCACGATGCAGGTGGCGACGAGGTCGTCGCCCTCCAGGGGGTTCTCGTCCCGCTGGACCAGGGAGGAGAGCAGGTCCTCCTGGGGGTCGGCCAGCTTGGCGGCGGCGAGGTCGGTGAAGTACTCCCGCATGGCGAGGATGGCGTTCTGTCCGCACTCCAGGTCCTCGACCGGGACGTTGGCGCCGCCCGCGTTGATCGCCTTGACGAAGTCCGCGGTCCAGAGCTTGACCTTGTTCCGGTCTGCGGGCGGGATACCGATGAGTTCGGAGTTCAGGATGACCGGCAGGTGGTAACCGAGGTCCTGGATACCGTCGCACTCGCCGCGCTCGATGACGCCGTCGACCAGGTCGTCCACGACCCGTTGGATCTTGGGGCGCATCTGCTGGGAGAGCTTGAAGCTCATTCCCCGCTGGACGGGGCGGCGCAGCCGGGTGTGACGGGGCGGGTCGTTGTAGAGCATCATCCTGCGGCGCATGTCGGCCCATTCCTTGAAACGGGCCTCCTCGCTCTCGCTGAGGTGTCCGAGAAAGGCCGAGGTGCGGTCGGAGGAGAGCTTCTCCGGGTGGTTCAGGGCCTCCAGCACGTCGTCATGGGCGAGCAGCAGCCAGGACCCGAGGTGCTCGTTCCACCAGACCGGTTCGCGTTCGCGGACCGTGTCGTACACGGGGTAGGGGTCCGAGATGATGTCCGGCCGGAGAAGGTCGTGGAACGAGCTGAGATCTCCGTCGTACGCCGGCTGTGGCATGGGATTCTCCTTGTTCTCTGTGACGTGCGGGGCACGTCGGCTTCCACCGGGGAGACTGCGACTTTTCTCAGAAGGCTTGGTGCGCCGCGCAGCTCAGGGCTTCCCGCCCCACCACAGCGAGAGGAAGACGAACGGCTCGTCCGCGTCGTTGACCAGCAGGTGCTTGTCGTGGGGCGGAATGAAGATGGTGTCGCCGAACTTCACCCGCTTCCGCTCCCCCGCCACCTCCATCTCCCCGGAACCGGAGATGACGTAGAACAGTTCGGACTCCCCGTCGGGATTGACGTGCTCGCTCATCGTGGTGTGCGGCGGGACGACGACCCAGGCACCGCCCTCGTACGGCTCCCCCGCTCCGTCGAAGCGCGGCAGGCGCTGCGCCTGCACGTTGTAGGCCGGCTCGAACTTCAGGTCCTGTGCTGCCCAGCTGTGGATGTGCATGCTTTTCCCTTCCTCTCGACGAGGGATGTCGCGGGCGCGGGAGTACGCCTCAGGATGCGAGTGCCTTGCTCAGGCTGTCCGCGATGGCGGCGGCGCGCAGGGACACCAGGCTGAAGGAGCCGGCGTCGCCCAGCCCGTGGGTGGTCTCGCACAGCCCGTTGAGGTAGATGGGCGGCAGTTCCTGGCCGGCACCGGCCTGGATGCGGTAGTCGCGGCCGATGCTCGCGTGCCGCAACGGCGTGCGCTCGACGAGGTGCTGCACGGGTGAGAGCACGCGGGGAAGGAAGTTCTCCCCGTGCTCGTCCGTCAGGTCGACGAATCCGGTGGCGACTATGACGAAGTCGGCCTCCAGCGAGCCCCTGTCCCCCACGTGCTGCTCGAACAGCTCCAGTGAGATGCTGCTCTTCGAGCTCTCGGCGCTCACGATGTCCGTGTTGCGGATCAGCTGGATCTGGTACTCGCCGTCCAGCCGCTGCTCGTACAGCTTGGTGTGGTAGGCCGTGAGGACGTCGATGTCCGCCGCCGAGTAGTTCGTGTACCGGAGCTGGCGGTCCAGCGCCGACTTCGAGTTCTGCGGGGCCTGGTAGTAGTAGTCGACGAAGTCGGGGAAGAAGACCTCCCCGTTGAACGGGCTCAGGTCCTTCTGCCGGTACCCGAAACCCCGGACGATGTTCTTGATGGGGCTCTGCGGGAAACGCTGTGCCGCGTCCAGGCAGATTTCCGCGGCTCCCTGGCTGCCGCCCACGACGGCGATCCGGGCACCGGGCACGGCCGCTATCTCGTCCACCCGCTCCAGGTACTGCGTGTAGTGGAACACCCGGCTGTCGTCGAGTGCTTTGAGGGCCGGCGGGAAGTAGGCGGGGCGCCCGGTGGCGACCACCAGCGAACGGGCCCGGTAACGTTGCCCGTCGACGCAGGTCACCTCGACGCCGCCGCCCGGCAGGAGCGCGACGTCTGCCGCCCTGCTCGCGTACTTCACCTGGTCGTCGAACTGCCGGGCCGCCCATTTCACGTACCGCGCGTAGTCCTTGCGCAACGGGAAGGGGACGTTCAGGTTGAGGAACTCGAACAGCCGCTCTTCCTCGTGCAGGTGGTTGATGAAGCTGTAGTGGCTTCGCGGATTGCGCGGGGAGACCAGGTCGCGCACCGGGTGGTGCTGGATGTCCGAGCCGCTCAACAACATTCCGGGCTGCCAGGCCGCCGTACCCTGGCCCTCCAGGAAGAGGGCCTTCATGTCCGGGTAGATCTCCTCCAGGGCGATGGCGAGCGCGATGTTGGAAGGACCGAAACCTATACCGAGCACATCTGCATCGAGAGTTGTCATGCTGCGGACCCCAATCCGGTCGAAGACGCCAGGGGGATTGCCAGTGGCATCCCAGCGGCAACCGGAACACTATGTGCCGGAAAATACGCCGGTCATCCGCCGCCCGTAGCGAGAGCAGTCAACTCTTCGGAGCTTCTCCGGGCCCGGCGTTCCACCACCGGCCACGGCCCGGTGCGCGGAACCTGGTCGAAAGTGGAGCCGGCCGGCCCACCGGTGGACGACGGTCCGGCGGGCCCGGGTGGCCGGTGACGTGCACGCACCCGTCATCGCGTGGCGGTCAACCGACCGCACTGCAGCGGGGGTTCCGACCGCCCTGGTGGCGGGACCGCCCTCGGACCGGCTCGCCAGACGCGGCGCCCGCGGCGGCACGGACCCGCTTCCACCGGCCCTCGGCGGCACGGTCGCGCCCCCGGGTGGTGCTTCAGGAGCCGTACCGCTCCCGCAGTTCGACCTTGCGCACCTTGCCGGACACGGTCATCGGGAAGGAGTCGAGGACCTGGAGCCTGCTGGGCACCTTGTAGTGCGCCAGCCGCTGGGCGCACCAGGCACGCAGTTCCGTGAGGGTGGGCGGGTCGGCCGGGTCCACCGGGACGACGCAGGCCAGGACCTCCTCGCCGTACCGTTCGTGCCGCGCGCCGACGACCTGTACGTCCGCGATCCTCGGGTGCCCGTGCAGGAACTCCTCGACCTCTCGCGGGTAGACGTTCTCCCCGCCCCGGATGATCACGTCCTTGATGCGGCCGACGATCTCGACGTACCCGTCCTCACGCATCACCGCGAGGTCCCCGGTGTGCATCCAGCGGCCCGCGTCGATCACCTCGGCGGTCCGCTCCGGCTGGTCCCAGTAGCCGAGCATCACGCTGTAGCCGCGGGTGCGCAGTTCACCGGCGGTGCCGCGGGGCAGGGTGACGCCGGTCGCCGGGTCGACGACCTTCACCTCGACGTGCGGCAGGACCCGGCCGACCGTGGCGGTTCGGTGTTCCAGGTCGTCGTCCATCCGGGTCTGCAGGGAGACCGGGGACGTCTCGGTCATGCCGTAGCAGATGGAGACCTGATCCATGTGCATCTCGGCGACCACCCGCTTCATCACCTCCACGGGGCAGGGGGAGCCGGCCATGATGCCGGTGCGGAGGGAGGAGAGGTCGAACGCGGCGAAGTCGGGGAGGTTCAGCTCCGCGATGAACATGGTCGGGACGCCGTAGAGCGAGGTGCACCGCTCCTGGCGCACGGCCTCCAGCGTGGCTCTGGGGTCGAAGGACGGCGCCGGGAGGACGATGCAGGCACCGTGGGAGACGGCTGCCAGGCTGCCCATCACCATGCCGAAGCAGTGGTAGAGGGGCACCGGCAGGCAGATCCGGTCCCGTTCCGTGTAGCCGACGGTCCGGCCCACCCAGTGACCGTTGTTGAGGATGTTGTGGTGGGAGAGGGTGGCGCCCTTCGGGAAGCCGGTGGTGCCCGAGGTGTACTGGATGTTCACCGGGTCGTCGCAGTCCAGGCCTGCCTGGAGCGCGGCCGGTCGGTCGGCGGGCACCGATTCCGCACCGGCCACCAGCGCGTCCCAGGAAGGGTCACCGATGTACACGGTTCGGCCCAGGTCGGGGCATCGGTCGCGGACCTGGTCCACCAGTGCCCGGTAGTCGCTGCCCTTGTGGGACAGCGAGGCGACGAGCAGCGAGACGCCCGCCTGCTGCAGGACGAACTCCAGCTCGTGCGCGCGGTAGGCGGGGTTGACGTTCACCAGGATGGCGCCGATGCGGGCCGTCGCGAACTGCACGAGCACCCATTCGGGGCAGTTCACCGCCCAGATGCCCACCCGGTCGCCCCTGCCGATGCCCTCGGCGAGGAGCCCACGGGCCACCACGTCGACCGTGGCCCCGAACTCGGCGTAGGTCCACCGGCGTCCGGAGCCCATGTCCACCAGCGCCTCGCGGTCGGGGTGGGCGGCGACCGTCCGGTCGAGGGCGGCACCGATGGTGTCGCCGAGGAGGGGCAGGGTGCTCGTGCCGTGTGCGTACGACGGTTCCGAGGTCATCGAACTCCTCCTCGCGGTACTCCGCGCCGGAGCCCGCAGTGGTGGCCCCGCGCGGCTCGACGCGGCAGGTAGGGCGGGCGGCGGATGAGGCGAGGCACTGGGACCAGGGCGGGAGTACGGCGAGTTCGCAGGGCACCCGGAAGTGCCCGCACCGGCGTGTTCGCGGTGCCCTTCGGGCTCCCGGGCCCACGGGGGGAACAACGTACGCCTTGGACGGGACGAGCCGCAATGGGCGCGAGGCGGGGGGGCAGCCGCAGCAGCGCCGCGGCGCCACGGAGTCCGGGCCCCGGCCCGACGGGCCCCCGGCACCCCGGTCAGCCGGCGGCCTCGGGGCGCTGCTGCCGGCGGCAGCCTTCCCGGGTCCTCTCACGCCGGCGGCCCGGCCCGCACCAGGTCGGTGGGGGCCGGGCCGTCGGTCTGCCGGGTGGCTGATCAGGCGATGTCGAAGCGGTCCAGCTCCATCACCTTGGTCCATGCGGCGACGAAGTCGCGCACGAACTTCTCCTTCGCGTCATCGCTCGCGTAGACCTCGGCGAGCGCACGCAGCTCGGAGTTGGAGCCGAAGACCAGGTCGGCCCGGGTGCCGGTCCAGACGACCTCGCCGGAGGCGTCGACCGCCTCGTAGGAGCCCGCCTCACCGGCAGTGGGACGCCACGTCGTGTCCAGGTCGAGCAGGTTGACGAAGAAGTCGTTGGTCAGCACGCCGGGGGTGGCGGTGAGCACACCGGCCGTCGACTGCCCCGTGGTGGCGCCGAGCACCCGCAGGCCGCCGACCAGGACGGTCATCTCGGGGGCGCTGAGAGTCAGCAGGTTGGCCCGGTCGATGAGCAGGTACTCCGCCGGGAGGCGGTTGCCCTTGCCCACGTAGTTGCGGAAGCCGTCGGAGGAAGGCTCCAGCGCGGCGAAGGACTCCGCGTCCGTGTGCTCCTCGGTCGCGTCGACACGGCCCGGGGTGAAGGGTGCCTCCACGGTGTGGCCGGCGTCCCGGGCGGCCTTCTCGACCGCGGCGGTGCCACCGAGGACGATCAGGTCGGCGAGGGACACCTTGCGGGTGCCGGCGTTGAACCGCCGCTGCACGGACTCCAGCACCTCCAGGACCGAGGCGAGGCGCTCCGGGTCGTTGGCCTCCCAGCCGCGCTGCGGCTCCAGGCGCACCCGGGCGCCGTTGGCACCGCCCCGCTTGTCGCTGCCGCGGTACGTCGAGGCCGACGCCCAGGCGGTGAAGACGAGGTCGGAGACGCTCAGACCCGAGTTGAGGATCTCGTCCTTGAGGGCGGTGACGTCCTCAGCGGTGATCGCCTCGCCCTCGGCCTCCGGCAGCGGGTCCTGCCACAGCAGCGTCTCGGCCGGCACCTCCGGGCCGAGGTAGAGGGACTTGGGCCCCATGTCGCGGTGGGTCAGCTTGTACCAGGCGCGGGCGAAGGCGTCGGCGAACTCCGCGGGGTTCTCGTGGAAGCGGCGGGCGATCGGCTCGTAGACCGGGTCGAAGCGCAGCGCCAGGTCGGCCGTCAGCATCGTCGGGGCGATCTTCTTCGTGGCGTCGTGGGCGTGCGGCACGGTGCCCTCGCCCGCACCGTCCTTCGGCTTCCACTGGTGGGCTCCGGCCGGGCTCTTCGTCAGCTCCCACTCGTAGCCGAAGAGGTTGTCGAAGAAGCCGTTGTCCCAGCGGGTGGGGTTGCTGGTCCAGGTCACCTCGAGGCCGGAGGTGATGGCGTCGGCCCCCTTGCCGGTTCCGAAGGTGTTGCGCCAGCCCAGGCCCATCTCCTCCAGGCCGGCGGCCTCGGGGTCGTCACCGACGTGGTCGGCCGGGCCCGCGCCGTGGGTCTTGCCGAAGGTGTGGCCGCCGGCGATGAGGGCGACGGTCTCCTCGTCGTTCATCGCCATGCGCCGGAAGGTCTCCCGGATGTCGCGGGCGGAGGCCAGCGGGTCGGGGTTGCCGTTGGGGCCTTCGGGGTTGACGTAGATGAGCCCCATCTGGACGGCGCCGAGCGGCTCCTCCAGGTCGCGGTCGCCGGTGTAGCGCTCGTCGCCGAGCCAGGTGGTCTCGGGGCCCCAGTAGACGTCGTCCTCGGGCTCCCAGACGTCCTCACGGCCACCGGCGAAGCCGAAGGTCTCCAGGCCCATGGACTCCAGGGCCACGTTCCCCGAGAGGATCAGCAGGTCGGCCCAGGACAGGCTCTGGCCGTACTTCTTCTTGACCGGCCACAGCAGGCGGCGCGCCTTGTCGAGGTTGACGTTGTCCGGCCAGCTGTTGAGCGGGGCGAACCGCTGCTGCCCGGCGCCCGCGCCACCGCGGCCGTCGCTGATGCGGTAGGTGCCGGCGCTGTGCCAGGCCATGCGGATGATCAGCGGGCCGTAGTGGCCGAAGTCCGCGGGCCACCACTCCTGCGAGGTGGTCAGGACCTCGGCGATGTCGCGCTTGACGGCGGGCAGGTCGAGCCTCTTGAACGCCTCGGCGTAGTCGAAGTCCTCGCCCAGCGGGTTGGCCACCGGCTGGTTCTTGGCGAGGATCTTCAGGTTGAGCCGCTCCGGCCACCACTGGCGGTTGCCGCCGCCCTGCGTCGGGTGCGGGGCCCGGGCGGTGTGCGTGACGGGGCAACCTCCCGGCGTTTCCTCGGCCTTGGGGTCGGCGATGATGGCGTCGTGGTTCTCAGTCATGGAATTCCTTCCGGACCAGGGCGGATCACGGTTCTGAGGCGGGGGGAGGGCGATGAGGTCAGCCGGCCCCGGGGCCGGGCGAACCCCGCCCCGGGCCAGGTGTGAGCCGGAGGCGGCTCGGGCGGACGTGTGGCGAACTCAGCGGTTGCGGTGCGGGGTGGAGGTCCGGGTGGTCGGTACGCGGACGGCTGGCAGGGGACTTGCGGGCTTCACATGGCGGGTGCGTCACCGGACGTCACGCCCCTTGAGGCCCCTGGTGGGCAGGACGGTGGCGGTCGACCCGGAGGTGCTGGTCCCGTCACTCGTCCACTCCTGCCGCCGGGAGCGTCCTGTCCCTTGGCTCACGCCGGACTCGATCCTACGATGGACACAGTCCAAGTCAAGAAGAAAACCAGATCGATGGCCGACCGGCGCCCCGCCTCGGTCGACGTCCCCGTGCGCGACCCGAAGAGGTGACCTACGTGAGCGATCTGCTGGGACGGCTGCGTGGCCAGGGCTGGCGGTTGACGGCGCAACGACGGGTCGTCGCGGAGGTGCTCGACGGGGACCACGTGCACCTCACCGCCGACGAGGTGCACGCCCGGGCCGCGCAGCTGCTGCCGGAGATCTCCCGGGCGACCGTCTACAACACTCTCGGGGAGATGGTCTCGCTCGGTGAGGTCCTGGAGGTCTCCACGGACGGCCGCGCCAAGCGGTACGACCCCAATGCCAGACGTCCCCACCAGCACCTGGTCTGTTCGGTCTGCGGCACGATCCGCGACGTCCACCCGACCGGCAGCCCGCTGGCGGACCTGCCGCCGGCCGAGCGCTACGGCTTCACCGTGACCGATGCCGAGATCATCTACCGCGGCCTGTGTCCGGCGTGTTCGGGCCGCGCCCGGGGGTGAGTGGCTGCTGCCCGGCACGGGACGGTTCGCCCCGTGCCGGGCAGCGGACGCAGCCCCCGGGTGGCGCCACCGGACGCACCCGGCGGCGCCGGTCGACGGGTGCGCCGGCTTCGGCTCAGACGGTGGCCGGTGCGTGGAGTGCGCGCAGGGCGCCCTGGTGGGTCAGCCAGCCGGCGAGCCGGTCCTTGCCGGGGTCCAGGACGGGCAGGCCGGTTCCGGGCGCGGCCACCAGGACGTGCAGCGCGGTGGCCAGTGCCATGTCGGTGGTGACCGGTGGGGGTGATGCGGTGAGGTCGCCGACGGTGGCCGGGGCGGCGGGTCCGCCGTCGGGCCGTTCGGCGAGTGCCTCGGCGACCGCGCGGGCCGTCAGGGTGCCCAGGTAGCGCCCCTCCCCGTCGACGACGGGCAGCGCTCCGTGCTCGGACAGGCTCAACCGGTCTCCTGCCGCCTCGAGTTCGGTGGTGGCGGTCAACGGGGTGGGAAGCACCTCCATGACTGTCTCCACCGCCTGCGCTCCCAGCTTGGCTCCGGTTGCCGGAGCGTCCAGATCGATGCCCCGGCGCCGCAGCTTGAGGGTGTAGACGGTGTCGCGGGACAGGAGGCGGCTGGTGAGGGTGGCCAGCACGATGGCGAGCATCAGCGGCAGGATGATGGAGTACTGGCCGGTGAGTTCGAAGAGGATCACGACGGCGGTGATGGGGGCCCGCGCGGCGCCGGCGAAGACGGCCCCCATGCCGACCAGGGCGTAGGCGCCCGCCGCTCCCGCGGAGTGCGGCATCAGCTGGTGGACCCCCGCCCCGTAGGCGGAGCCGAGCATGGCGCCGATGAACAGGCTGGGGGCGAAGACGCCACCGGAACCGCCGATGCCGATGGTCAGACTGGTGGCGAGGGCCTTCCCGACGAGCAGGAGAAGCAGGAAGGCCGCGGCGTACCCGCCGTGGGCCGCCTTCTCCAACACGGGATAGCCGACCCCGTACATCTCGGGCAGCACCAGGAGGACGAGGCCGAGCAGCAGACCTCCGAGAGCGGGACGCAGCCACTCGGGGCCGCGCCAGGCCCAGTCGCAGGCGTCCTCGATCCAGTACAGGACCCGGGTGAAGCCGACGCCGACGCCCCCTGCGACCACCCCGAGCAGCGCGAACAGGGCGTACTGAGCCAGGTGTCCGACGTGGAACGGCGGCAGAGTGAGGAACGCCGTGTCGCCGAACGCGGCCCGGCCGATGACACTCGCGGTGACGCTGGAGAGCACCGTGGCGCCGAACGCCTCGACGCTGAAGGCGCCCAGTATCAGTTCCATCGCGAAGAAGACGCCCGCCAGCGGGGCGTTGAAGGTGGCGGCGATACCACCGGCCGCGCCACAGGCGACCAGCAGCCGCATCCGGTCCTCGGAGACCTTCACCACCCGGCCCAGAGTGGAACCGAGCGCGGACCCGATCTGGACGATGGGCCCCTCCCGCCCCACCGAGCCGCCCGAGCCGATGCACAGGGCGGAGGCCAGCGCCTTGACGACGGCGACCTGGGGGTTGATCCGGCCGCCGCGCTGAGCGACGGCGAGCATCACCTCCGGCACGCCGTGGCCGCGGGCCTCCTTGGCGAAGCGGTCGACCAGCGGTCCGTACAGCAGCCCGCCGAGCACCGGAGCCAGCACCACGAAGGCAGGGCCAAGCCAGGGCACGTGCGGGTTCGGGCTCCGTCCCGCCCCGGCGTAGTCGCCGTGGCCGGAGAAGAGGCCGGTGAACGTCACGATCAGCCAGCGGAAGGCGATCGATCCCAGCCCGGCTCCGGCCCCGACCGTCACGGCGAGCGCGAGCAAGCCCCACGGGGCGTCGCGCACCCACGCCGCGAGTGACGGCGGTCGGGTCCCCACGACGGCCTCCTCCACGCCGGCGGGCACGGGACCCGCCTCGTCCGCAACAGTCATGTCTTCCTCTCCTCGTCCTTTTTGCATTATGCAAACGTTGTCAAGTCGACCTTCGGACGAGGTAGAAATGAGCGTGGTCGAGCGCGAGGTAAGGACAGCGGACATGGGTGACGTCGATGCGGTGACCCGGGCGGTGCTCACCGCTTCCCGGGTGCTGGTCGGTGTGTCCGCCCGCTCGCTGACGGCGGTCGAGGACAAGATCACCCTGCCCCAGTTCCGGCTGCTGGTCGTACTCTCCGCGCACGGCGCGAGCAACCTGTCCACGGTGGCCGAGCTCCTCGGAGTCAACCCCTCCACCGCCATGCGCATGATCGACAGGCTGATCGGCGTGGGCTTCGCGGACCGACGCGCCAACCCGGACAACCGGCGCGAAACGATGATCCAGCTGACGGAGGACGGACGACGCACCGTCGAGGAGGTCACCGCGCGGCGCCGCCAGGAGGTCTCCGCCATCGTCGGCCGGATGGCGCCGGCCCAGGGCGCGGCACTGGTCGAGGCGCTCACCGCCTTCACCGAGGCAGCAGGCGAGCCCACCGTCCCGCCGGCCGGCCAGGGCGCCTACCCCCTGGGCTGGGCCGACACCTCACCTCTCTGACCGGCCCGGGAGCACCCGCGCCCCGCCCCCGCTCCGCCCGGAGTCCCGGACCGCGCGCCGGCCGGCTCCGGTGTCCTCGCCTCCCCCGCCCGCGGGGACGACCAGAGGCGGACCCGTCGGCGGCGGCTCGGGATCAGGCCGGTCCGTCCGCGCGCGGCTCCATGCTGTCCGCCAGCACCTCGGCGGCCCGGGTCCGGTGGGCGCGGAAGCGGCGGAGGTAGGAGCGGGCCATGGGGCCCGGCGGGACGCCGCGGGCGAACGCGCGCATGTTGCGTTCACCGGCGTTGTAGCCCAGGGCGAGGAGTTCCTCGCGGGTGTAGCGGCGCACGTGCCGCTCCGGAAGACGCCGGTCGAGGTCGCTCAGGTACAGGGCCGCCGTGTGCACGGCGAAGGGGGGACGGTCACGCAGGTCCTGCCACTGCCCCGACAGGCCGTGCGTGCGGCGGACCTGCTCGAAGGTCGCACGGTGCATGTTGGCCACCCCGAAGGCCGCCCCGGGTTTCCACCACTGCCACAGGCGCTCGAGCAGCGGGTGGTGCGGCTTGTACGCCTCGTTGTGGAGCACCGTCATCAGGAGCAGGGGGGACACTCCGGCCTCTCCTGCGCTGCGCACCACCGATGCGGCGTAGTCGGCCGGGTCGTAGGCGCCGGGCCGCAGTGGTGGTGTCCGCACACCCTCACCGCACACCGGCCGGTGCTCTCGCTTCGTCGCCACCGTCGATCCCTCGGCCATCTCTTCCGCCACCTCTCCCCCACCACCTGCCCTGCCGGGACGGCAGGGCGCCCACCGTCCGGGGTTTCATCTGCCCGCTGGTTCCGGCCCCATGCCGACGGGCCGTGCCCCGGGCCGGGGCGGGCACGGTGGTGGGTGGTCCCTCACCGATCGCCGGACGCCGCCGAGCCCGCTCGCACGCTGCGCGAACGGGCTCGGCGGAAGTCCCGCGCCGGCTGTCCGTCCCCGTCGGGGAGCGGGCGGACGGGCAGAGGCGGCCTAGCGGTAGGTGACGGTGACGGGCTCGTGCACGGAGAGGCGGGGCAGCTCGACGGTGAGCACGCCGGTGGCACTGTCCCAGTGGTACGCGTGCGGGGACAGCCGCACTCCGCGCGCCGTGACCTCGGTGGGTGCGTGGGTGCCCAGGAGCGAGAGCGTCCACTTGCGCTTGAGCACCTGGCCGGGGAAGGACCCTCGGGCGGGGCCGATCGACACGGTGTGGCGCGCACCCTTGTGTGCGTACCGGATGGTCGTCGTGGCCCC
Organism: Streptomyces sp. NPDC059740; assembly: GCF_042733155.1. NCBI lineage: Bacteria > Bacillati > Actinomycetota > Actinomycetes > Kitasatosporales > Streptomycetaceae > Streptomyces > Streptomyces sp. NPDC059740. The sequence goes on from NZ_JBHWGP010000005.1 coordinate 278,421, forward strand.
GCGGTCCTTCCGCGTCGTGGTGCCGTCGTCCTCGTAGAGGCTGTACGACCCCGGGGCGCCGGTGGCGATGGAGAGCGTGACGTCTGTCAGGGGGTTGCGGTCGTGGTCGGTGACGTCGTGGGTGCGGGTGGGCAGGATGCCGCCGGCCTTGACGAACACCGGCATCGTGTCGAGCCCGGTAGTGATCTCGTGGGTGGTTCCGCCGGCGTAGGTCCGGCCGGTGAAGTAGTCGGTCCACTGGCCGGGCGGGAACCACACCGAGGTGGTGGCGGAGTCACCGGGGGTGGTCACCGGGGCCACCAGCACGTCCGGGCCGTAGAAGTACTCGCTGTTCGCGGCCGCGTACGCCTGCGGTTCCCCGGGATACTCGAGGTAGGTGGGCCGGACGATCGGCACCCCGGTCCGGTGCGCCTCCTCGGCGAGCGTGTAGGTGTAGGGCAACAGGTTCTCCCGGAGGTTGAGGAACCTGTCCGCCGACTTCCGTGCCGCGCTGCCGTACTGCCAGGGCAGCCGGTCGCTGTGGTTGCTGTGCAGGCGGTCGATCGGCTGGAAGGCCCCGAACTGCACCCAGCGTGCGTACAGGTCGTCGGGCAGCTTGTGCGTGGTGCGCTGCTGCCCGCCGTCGGTGTACGTCTCCGAACCGGTCAGCCCCGTCGTGTCGTTGTGGCCGCCGATGTCGTGGGTGACGGCCGCCATTCCGGTCGCGGCGGACTCCCCCGGTGTGTAGCCGACCTCCAGCTTCAGGGTGCCCCAGGTGGAGGCAGTGTCGCCGGTGAAGTGGACGGTCGTGCGCTTGTCCGCCCACGGCCCGGTCGGCAGCGCCTGCTGCCCGCTGTACCCGCCGGCCTGGAGTGAGCCGTAGGCCCGGGAGAGGACGAAGCCCCGCCCGAGCTTTCCGGCGGTGGCGGTGGCGTACTGCTGGTTGATCCACGCGTCCGGGCTCACCCCGGGCAGCGAGGACCGGGACGCGTCACAGCACCAGTCCAGCCACCAGAAGTCGTTGCCCTGCCGGTCCATGGTCCGGTGCAGGTCCAGGTAGGCCTTGAGCTGGTCCGGGTCGCCGAAGTCGAAGGTGTAGCAGTTGTCCTCGACCTCGGCCCCCGAGGCACAGCCGCCCTTGGACAGTTTGCCCTTGGCGATGGCCTGCGCCTGGGCGAACTGGGGGTCGGAGGCCAGGATGCTCGGGTGCACGTTGAGCGTGTTGTGCAGGCCCTGGGAGGCGGACCAGTCGAAGAAGCCCTCGGGGTCGGGGAACTTGGTGCGGTCCATCTCCCAGCCGCTCCAGTCGTTCACCGCCTTGTAGTCGGTGTCGGTCACCAGGACGTCGAGGGGGACGCCCTCCGCCCGGAACGCCGGCAGGATCGTGTCGCGGTAGTCGGCGGCCGTCCGGTCGATGTACTCCGAGTACCAGACGCCGTACGCCCACGGGGGCAGCAGCGCCGGCGGCCCGGTCAGCGTGGCCAGGTCGGCCAGCCCCTGCTTGTAGTCGTGTCCGTAGCCGAAGACGTAGCCGTCCTGGTAGGGCGCACCACCGTGGCCGGGGCGGGGCCGGACCTTCTGCGCCCCCGTGTCGTACAGCGCCGAGGGGGTGTCGTCGAGCAGGTACCAGCCGTCCTGGTTGAGCAGGCCCGGGGTGGTGGTGAGGGTGCTGCTGCCGCCGTCGACGCCGTCCAGTCCCCGGCGGTAACCGCCCAGCGCGATGTGCGGCGGGGGCGCGGCCCGGCCCGGGGTGGCCACCGAGAGGGTGTCGGCGTTGACGTGGCAGCTGGCCTGGTCGGGGCAGCCGAGGGTGATGTCGTCGGCGCCTGCCTTGAGGGGGACGGACACGGCGGCCGTCTGCCAGTCGTCCCAGTCCTTCGTCGCGGGAAGCTCCAGGGTGGTGGAGGTGCCGCCGGTGGTGACGGTGGCCTGGCGTGTGCGGTGGAGGCCGTCACCGCCCGTCCCGTTGGCGTAGCGCACCCGGAGGGTGTAGACGCCGTCGGCGGGGACGCCGACCAGGTGGGTCGTCAGACCGGCCCCCTGGTCGAGTTCGGCGGCGAAGCCGTTGCCGGCGTACCCCTTGTGGTCCGTGGCGGTGATCGCGCCGCCACCGAGCCGGGCGGCCTCCGCCTCGCACGCCACGCCGAACATGCAGTCCCTGATCGCCGTGGTGGACACGGGCGGGTACGGGTCGCCGGGCCGGACCAGCGCGAGGCTGTCGATGTTCACGTCCCCGGAGTCCGAAGCGGTCCGGGTCAGTGCGAGCGTGTGGTGTCCCGCGCCGAGTTGGAGACGGGCGGTGGCCAGGCCCCAGGTGTCCCAGTCCGCCGTGGTCGGCAGGCTCACCTGCTGCTGCTCCCCGCCGTCGACGGAGAGGGAGAGGCTGCGGGTGCGCGTCTGGCCGTCGCCGCCGCGGGAGTTGGCGTACCGCAGAGCGAACTGGTAGGCGCCCGCGTCCTTGACATCGATGTCGGTGGACAGTGAGCTGCCGGTGCTCTCGAAGCCCGCCGCGAATCCGGAGCCGGTGTGGCCCTTGTGGTCGGAGGCGGTGGACGCCCCGTTGAGCTGGAGGTCCTCCGCCTCGCACAGCGCGCCGGGGGTGCAGAGGAGATGCTGCCAGGGCGCGGCGGTCACCGGGGTGCCCGCCGTCAGGTCGACGAGGAGGTTCTGGGCGTCGAACGCCCCGGAACCGACCCGGTAGCGCAGGGTCATCGCACTCGTCCGGATGGTGAGCCAACCGTCCGACGTCCGGGCGCTGTAGGCGGTCGGCGTGAACTCCCCGCGCCCGATCGCGTTGAACGTCGGTTCGTCGGTGAATTGCTCGTCACCTGCGTACTCGGTGCGGATGAGGGTGGGTGAGAGGACTTCGAAGCGGGCGTTTCCGGAGGAGACGGTGGGGATGCGGTGCCCGCCGTCCCCCTTGGCCGTCGCGGCACCGGCACCGGTCAGCGTCATGGCGGCGGCCAGGGCCGAAGCGGTGGCGACGCCCACCGTGCGGCGCAGGCGTCTCGGACGCCGGTGGGTCGTTCCGGCTCTCATACGCAACTCCTCATCTCCTGTCAGCGGCTGGTCGCCCCTGCCCGGGTTGGTGCTGACCACGGTGTACCGGCTTGCTGCTGACTGCGGCGCCGGCCGCGCCCCTCCCGGCCCACGTCTGTGGGAGGCAGGCGCGAGCACCGCCCCGCCGTGCCCCCGCCGTCCCGCGGGGCACGGCGGAGCGGTGCTCAGTCGTCCGTCACGATCACGCAGGCACCGAGGTGCCAGGACTCCCCCTCCCGGGCGGACAGCTCCAGGTCGACCTCCCCTCCGCTCGGACCTCCGTCCAGCGGGACCTGCAACCAGGTGAACTCCCGGCCGTCGAGCTGCTCGCTGCGGGCCTTCTCCACGCCGCCCACCCGCACGATCAACGGCCGGTTGAAGGTGTTGGGGTCGCCGGTGAGCAGGTGCGCGGTGCAGCGCCCGGCGGGCAGCTTCAGCCGCAGCACGGCCGGGGCGCTGTCGTGCACGTAGTCCCGGCGGACGACGTCGAAGAGCCCGGTGTCCGTGGCGTCGGGTGTGTTGCCGACCCAGCCGAAGGCGGCCCCCTCGTGCCAGGTGTCGGCAGTGCCGAGCCGGGTGTAGCCCGTCAGCACCGGGGCCGAGTCGGACCCGGCGTCCAGTGCGTGCACGCATCGCGTGGCCGGTGGGAGGACGACGACCTTGGCCAGGCTGCGCAGCGAGGAGTCGAGAGCCGGTACCGAGCCGGACCGGGGGCGGGCGTGCAGGGTGGCGAGCGCCGGGGCCGGCGGCGGCACGACGGCCAGGTCCACCGTCTCGTCCTCCGCCGGGGCCACGTAGCAGGTCGCCTCCTCGGACCGCCAGCCCTCGGGTACGTCCAGTGAGGTCACGGTGCGCAGCCCGGAGGCCGTCGCGTTCACCACCTGGACGGGAAGGGTGTTGCGCTCGCCGCCCAGCAGCGCCGTGTCGGCGGGTGCGACGACGGCCTGTATCCAGCTGCGGTGCTCGTCGCGGACCCGGCTCAGCTCGAACCAGTAGGCGACCAGGGTGTCCCGCCACTGGGCGGCCTTGGCGCTCTGCTCCCTGAGCTGGCTGCTCACCTCGGTGAGCCTCCGGTGGTCGATGCGGCTGCGCAGCCCGTCCCAGTCCTCGCGCATGGCCGCCACCCGTGCCGCGCCGGAGAAGTGCGTGTCGTAGATGTGCTGGATCACGGTGGTGCCGTCGCCCAGCCGGTGGGTGTACGGGACGTGGTGGAGGAAGAGCAGCAGTTCCTCGGGGCAGTCCGCCGTCGACTCGTAGGCCTTCTGCGTCGCCGGCGCGTACAGCTGGGTGTAGCCGTCGCCCGTGGCGGCCGTGCGGTCGTGGCCGATGCCCTCGCGGTCGGAGCGGTGGAACTGGGTGGTCGTCGTCGGGCTGGGGTCGAAGTGGCCTGTCACCGAGCCGTCCGGCGGGTGGGTGAGGTAGCCGGTGCCCAGTGGCGAGGTGTAGTCCTCGTAGGTGCGCCAGGAGCCGAGGAGCAGTGCGGACACCGTCTCCACGACCCGGGGGTCGTTGCCGAAGGTCATCCGGGTCCACTCGGTGGCCAGGTCCTGCGCCGACAGTTCCGGGTTCCACGCCAGCCGCCCGTAGCCGTGCGTGTTGGCGGCGGCCAGGTGCGAACCGGTCCAGTTCCTGTCGTCGCCGAAGTTCATCACGCCGGCGAACCCGCAGTGCGAGTAGGAGTGCACCCGGCCGGTGACGACCCGGGCCACGGTGCTGCCCTCGCCGGCTTTGAGCGTGTCGAAGTCCAGGACCTCCTTCCACTGCGGCACCAGGTAGCACAGGTGGGTGGCGTGGCCGGTGTACTCCTGCGTCACCTGTAGTTCGATCATCGAGTTGGTCCGGGGCAGCGAGCCGAAGAGCGGGTGGGCGGGCTCGCGGACCTGGAAGTCGATGGGGCCGTTCTTGATCTGGACGACGGCGTTGTCCGCGAACTTCCCGTCCAGTGGCGTGAAGTCGAGATAGGCCTGCCGGTCCCACTTCTCGTCGGTGTCGTGGACGAACGACCGCCACATCACGATCCCGCCGTAGGGTCTGACGGCGCCGGCCAGCAGGTTGGCTCCGTCGGCGTGGGTGCGTCCGTAGTCCAGCGGGCCCGGGCGGCCCTCGGAGTTGGCCTTGACCAGGAAGCCGCCGAAGTCCTCGATCCTGCCGTAGATCTCCTTGGCCTTCTCCGCCCACCAGCTGCGGACCCCCGCGTCGAAGGGGTCGGCCGTCTCCAGGCCGGCCAGGTCGATGGGCGCGGCGAAGTTCGCTGTGACGTACAGCCGCACGCCCCATCGGCGCAGTACTCCGGCCAGGGCGGCCAGCTTGGTCAGGAACGGCTCGGCAAGGTAGGCCGCGGTGGTGTTGACGTTGTTGATCACAGCACCGTTGATGCCGAGCGAGGCCAGGGCGCGCGCGTAGTCCGTGTACCGCTCGTCGAGTCGCGGCAGCTTCTCCCAGTCGAAGAAGGACCGACCCGCGTAGCCGCGCTCGATCGAACCGTCCGCGTTGTCCCAGTGGTCGGCCAGCCGCAGCGCGGCCGCCGGACGTTCGGTGAGGTCGAGGTGGTCCAGTGGCTGACCGGTCTGCAGGAGCCGCAGCAGGTGGAAGGCGCCGTAGAGCACCCCGCGGTCGGTGCGGGCCGCCACCACGGTGCGTGTTCCGCCGCGCCTGGTGACCCGGCGGACGACGTACCCCTCCTCCCCCAGTTCCGCCAGGTCCCCGGCGGGCACCAGTTCGCGGACCAGGTCGGAACTGGCGGGGGTGCCCACCACGAGTGCGGCGCCGGACGGGGCGTCCTCGCGCTGCCGGACGGGGACGCCGAGCAGCCCGGTCAGGCCGCGCTCCAGTTCCCGGGCGGCCGACTCCTGCAGCGGGCCCCCTCCCTGCCGGACGAAGGAGCTCAGGGCGGCCCGGTAGCGCGTCAGCCGGTCGGGATCGTCCACCTGCCGGTACCGCAGCCACAGGTCGTACCCGTCCTCCCGGGGCAGCGGCGCCTGCGGCGGTTCGTCGAGGGGAGCCGGTTGCGCCGACGCCGGTACCGGAAGGCCGAGCGCGGTGACCGCGCCCCCCAACGCAGCCGCAGACAGGATGCTGCGGCGCCGTATCCCTGAGCTCACGCTTCTCACTCCCGTTGATGAACGAACAGTGCACGTCTCCAGGCCAGGACCAGGCGCCGCCACCGTCACACGCCTTCCGACAGGTGTCAACACATACAACCAAAAGAGAACATGGCACTCGTGGCGCACAACCACCGGGCCCCGGGCTTGAGTTGCCGGCGCGCCTTCGCCTCCCTCGGGGCGCCACGGGCGATGACAGGCAGTGGCCCCCGTGCCGCGCCGAGGGACGCCGGCACCAGACAGCCCCGTCGGACCCCGCCCCGACCCCGGGATGCCGAACCGGCCAACCCTCACGGTAGGTAGTTGACGCGTACCTGCCGCATGGCTACGTTCCCCGAGAACGCCTGCTCTTCTCCGGCACCTCAGGTCGCTCTGCCGTGTGGGCACTCCCCGCTCTCGTACGTCCCGCCACCACCGGACCGTACGGCGCAGCCCGACAACGTTGCCAGAGGCGCCACCGCACGGGTCCTTTTCACCGCATCGCCCTCCGGCGCCCACCCGGGGAGCCGGCGGACACGAGCACGAGGAGCACCTCGGACATGAGACGTACCTCCCGCCCCTCCGCAGTCCTCGGCGGCGGACTGCTGGCCGCTGCCCTCGCCGTGTCGGGGATCGCCGCCCCCGCGTCGGCGGCCGGGAAACCCGCAGCACTCGTCACCGCCCCCGCAGCACTCGTCAACCCGTTCATCGGCACGTCGAACCAGGCCAACGACTTCCCCGGTGCCGATGTGCCGTTCGGCATGGTGCAGTGGAGCCCCGACACCCCCTCCCGCCCGCCCGGAGGCGGTTACGAGTACAACGACAAGTCGATCTCCGGTTTCAGCCTGACCCACATCGCCGGGCCGGGCTGCGGCGCCGCCGGCGACATCCCCGTGCTCCCCACCGTCGGGGCGGTCAGCACCTCGGCCACCGACGGTTTCTCGCACGCCGACGAGAGCGCCTCGGCCGGCACCTACAAGGTGGCCCTGGCCAACAAGGTGACCACCGAGCTGACCGCCACCCAGCGCAGCGGCATGGCGCGCTTCACCTTTCCCGCCACCCGCCAGGCCAACCTCGTCTTCAAGCTCACCGGCAGCCAGAACGGCGCCACCCACACGCAGTTCGACGTGGTGTCCGGGAACGAGGTCAGTGGACAGGTGACCAGCGGCCGCTTCTGCGGTGCCGGGAACACCTACACCGTCTACTTCGACATGGTCTTCGACCAGCCCTTCACCACCAGCGGCACCCCCGCCGCCAAGCCGACGCTGCGCCGAAGGACCGACCAGGGCGCCTCGAAGAACACCAAGGAGAAGGCCAACAAACCGGTTCTGCACGGCAGTCCGGCCACCGCGCCCACCAACGGAAAGGCCGGGACGAAGGCCGCCCCCGAGGCCGCCGCCAACAACGGGTACGTGACCTTCGACGCCACCGCCCACCCCGTCGTGCAGGCCAAGGTCGGCATCAGCTACGTGTCCGTCGCGGGCGCCACGGCCAACCGTACGGCCGAGAACGCCGGCTGGGACTTCGACGCCACCCGCACCGCCGCGCAGAACGCCTGGAACTCCGAGCTGGGCAGGGTCCGGATCGGCGGCGGCACCGCGGCGCAGCAGCAGAACTTCTACACCGCGCTCTACCACTCCCTGCTGCACCCCAACATCGTCAGCGACACCGACGGCCGGTACCCGGGCTTCGACGGGAAGACGCACACCGTCGACTCCGGCCACAAGGCCGCCTACGGGAACTACTCCGGCTGGGACATCTACCGGTCCCAGGCCCAGCTGGAGGCACTCGTCGATCCACAGGCGGCCTCCGACACCGCGCAGTCCATGCTCGACGACTACCGGCAGACCGGCATCTTCCCCAAGTGGTCCGAGGACAACGGCGAGTCCTACGTGATGGTCGGTGACCCCGCCGCGCCCATCATCGCCGACTACTACGCGTTCGGTGCCCGGCAGTTCGACACCGCCGAGACGCTCAAGGCCCTCGTGGCCCAGGCGTCGAAGACCAACAACGACCGGCCCGGCCTGAACTACCTGGACTCACCCGGCTACCTGCCGCACGACGGGAGCTACGGCTGCTGCAACTTCTACGGGCCCGTCGCCACGACGCTGGAGTACGACACCGCCGACTTCGCCCTGTCCGCACTCGCCGGGGCCCTCGGCGACAGCGCCGACCAGAAGACGTACGCCGCCCGGGCGCAGGACTGGCGCAACGTGCTCAACCCGGCGTCCGGCTTCGTGGAGCCACGGAACGCGAGCGGGTCCTGGACGGGCAACTTCGACCCGACCAGCGGCACCGACATGGTCGAGGCGGACTCCTGGATCTACACCGGCATGGTGCCCTTCAACATCGCCGGCCTCACCCGGGCCAAGGGCGGCAACACCGCCATGAACCACTACCTCGACAACGTCCTGCGCAGTTACACCGGTGCCAACGGCTACGCCTGGGTGGGCAACGAGCCCAGCATCGAACTGCCCTGGGAGTACGACTGGACCGGCGCCCCCTACAAGACGCAGGGCACGGTCCGCGCGATCCAGGACGAGATCTGGTCCAACACTCCGGGCGGGCTCGCCGACGGCAACGACGACCTCGGCGCGATGAGCGCCTGGTACGTGTGGTCGGCGCTGGGCATGTACCCGCAGGCCCCGGGGACCGCGGACCTCGCCCTGGGCTCACCGCTCTTCCCGCAGGCCGTCGTGACCCTGCCCTCGGGCAAGAAGCTGAACGTCAACGGGAACGGCGCCGCGGACGACGCGCCCTACGTGCAGTCCGCGAGCTGGAACGGCGGCGCCTGGAACAACGCCTACGCCCCCACCGCGGCCCTCGCCGCCGGCGGCACCCTGGCCTTCGCGCTGGGCACCAGCCCGAACACCGCCTGGGCCGCGGGTGGCTCCGCCGCCCCGCCCTCCTACGCGGGCGGCACCGCGGCCCCGGCGTCACCGCGCATCGGCGCCGTCACCTCGGGCGTCGCGGGGAGCAACGGGAAACTGTGCCTCGACACCGCCAACTCGGGTACCGCCGACGGCACCCACATCCAGATCTGGGGGTGCGACAGCACCTACGCACAGGACCTGACGATTGCCGGCGACGGCACCCTGCGGGTCCTCGGCAAGTGCGTCGACGTCAGCAACAGCGGTACCGCCGACGGCACGCTCGTCCAGCTCTACCACTGCAACGGCAGCGGCGCGCAGCAGTGGAAGCCCGGGAGCAGCGGCTCCCTGGTCAACCCCGAGTCCGGCAAGTGCCTGGACGACCCCAACTCCACGACCACGGAAGGAACACAGCTGCAGATCCACACCTGCAACGGCACCGCCGCACAGAACTGGACCCTCCCGGCCGCACCGGCCGAGGCCGGCAAGAAGAAGACCGCCCACCCGGCGCAGAAGGCCACCGGCAAGCAGACCGGGAAGCACTGACGTCCGGCCCGTCCCGGCGGCGCTCCCCGGGGGCGGCGCCGCCGGGACGGTCTGCACGGCTCGCAGCACGCGCGACCGGCTGGACGGCTGCACGGAACGACGCCGTACCGGGAGCGACAGGGCACACGACCTGCGGGGCGCCCACCAGGGAAGGGGGACGCCCCGCAGGGCCGGGCAACCGGTCAGGTCAGCTCTTGATGAGCACCTTCAGTGCCGAGCGGTCGTCCATCGCCGCGTAACCGGCGGGGACGTCCTCCAGGGGGACCGTCAGGTCGAAGACCGGCGACGGGTCGACGGTGCCGTCCAGGACGTCGGGCAGCAGCTCGGGGATGTAGGTGCGGACCGGCGCCACTCCCCCGCGCAGGGCGATGTTCCGGTTGAACATCTCGCCGAGGTCCAGACCGGTACCGCTGCCGTGCGGAACGCCGACGTAGCCGATCGCGCCCCCGTCGCGGGTGATCCCGACGGCGGTGCGCATCGACTGCTCGGTGCCGACCGCCTCGATGACGGCGTGTGCGCCGTGGCCGCCGGTGAGTTCGCGCACCGCGGCGACGGCGGCCTGGCCGCGCTCGGCCACCACGTCGGTCGCGCCGAAGGACCGGGCGATGTCGGTACGGGCGGTGTGGCGGCCGAGGGCGATGATCTGCTCGGCACCGAGGCGGCGGGCGGCCAGCACTCCGCAGAGCCCGACGGCGCCGTCCCCCACGACGGCGACCGTGGTGCCCGGGCGGACGCCGGCGCCGACGGCCGCGTGGTGGCCCGTTCCCAACACGTCGGACAGCGCGAGCAGCCCGGTGAGCAGCCGGTCGTCCTGGGCCGCCTCGGCGGGCAGCCTGACCAGGGTGCCGTCCGCGTAGGGCACGCGGACCGCCTCGCCCTGGCCCCCGTCAGAGCCCGGCGCCCCCCAGAAGCCGCCGTGCTCACAGGAGGTGGTCAGCCCCTCACGGCAGTACTCGCAGGTGCCGTCGGACCAGACGAACGGGGCGACGACCAGGTCGCCCCGGGAGACGGAGGAGACCTCGGAGCCGGTCTCCTCGACCACACCGAGGAACTCGTGGCCGATGCGCTGTCCCGGTTCCCGCGCGGACTCGCCGCGGTAGGCCCACAGGTCGCTGCCGCAGATGCAGGCCCGCAGCACCCGCACCACGGCGTCCTGCGGGAGGCGTACGACCGCGTCGGGCACCTCCTCGACGCGTATGTCGTGGGGGGCGTGGATGGTGGTGGCGCGCATGGGGTGGTTCCTCGGCATTCGGCGGGTTCAGGCGGTTACACGAAGGCAACCGCGAAATCCTCCCATTGATTCCCCGGCCGGATGCCCCTCCTGCCTTGCTTCCCAGCCCGGGCTCCACCCGGCCGGGAGCCGCCCGGTCAGGAGCCGTCCGCGGGCAGGGGCCTTCCGGCTTCCCCCGCGCCGGTCACCGGCCGCGAGAGCAGCGACTCCGTGCGGGGCCGGGACTGGCGGGCCTGACGCGCACGGCACCGGCGCCCCCGTCGAGGCCGGTCAGGAGGCCGCGGCGTCCTCCACCGTCTCCCGGACGTGCAGGACGGTGTCGACCCCGGCCACGCTCAGCAGGCGCCGCACCTGCGGGCCCGGGGCGGCCAGGCGCAGGGTGGTGGTCTGGTGCACGAGGATCACCAGGTTCAGGAACGAGGAGTCCGCGAAGGTGACCCCCGAGGTGTCCAGGACCACCTTGGTCTTCTCCACGGCTGCGCTGGTCAGCACATCCGCCAGTGGCGTGACGGAGTGCATGTCGTACTCGCCCTCGGCGACGACGACCCAGGCGTCGCCGAGCTGGTACTGCACCACCGGAGGCTGCGCCGGAGCGCTCCCGCCGCTCGGGTCGGGCGGATGCGCGCTCCCCTGGACGGTCTCGCCCAAGGGCCCTGCTATCACTGCTTCGTCCCACGACATCGCCGGGCCTCCCAGCCTGTTCCTACCGAACCCCGTCGCTCAATGCGCGAAAATTATGTCACGTATCTGGAGTCCGGCAAGTCCGTCACCTAAAATGCCGTGCATGATCGGAGAATCCGGAGCTCACATCGGGTGGACATTCATCACCAACCACGCTCGCGTTCTGGCGGCCATCGCCGACGAACCGAACGTGCGCATCCGTGACATCGCCACGCACTGCCGGCTCACCGAGCGCGCGGTTCAACGGATCATCTCCGACCTCGAGCAGGACGGTTACCTCTCGCACACCCGCGAGGGGCGCACCAACACCTACCGGATCGACCCGGACAAGGTGCTGCGCCACCCGGCGGAAGCCGGCGTGACCGTCGCCTCCCTGCTCTCCCTCCTGGTGCAGGACGAGAGCGACCGCACCAAGGGCACCGTCTCCCCGTAGCCACCGAGCCTCCGGAAGCCGCCCGGGTTGCCGTTCCGGCCGCGCCCCGCGCCCACGCCACCGCGCTCCGGCGGGGAAGAGCCGCTCGCATCGCCGGGCCGCCCGGAACCTGCGGGTCCGCGGCACCGGACTCCTCGACGGCCCCGCCCGGCAGGCCCCGCACCCCTGCGGGCTCCGCCGCCCGCCCGGCTCTGGCGGGCGGACGGCACCGGGAGGCGTGAAGGCGGCCAGGCGGGGCATCCCCCAAGGCGACTGTGGAGGCCTGTCCGGCGAAGGCAGCGATCCTCGCGCGGACCCACCGAGCCGAGGAGTGCGCCATGGCAGTGCAGCAGGACGACGCCGCGAGCGCGGACGGCCGCCGTACCGCGCCGGCACCGGCCCGCCCCGGGAGGGCGCCGCGGCTGCGTCAGGAGCCGGGCGGACCGACGCTGGTGGAGGGCCCGGTGGAAGTGGTGTGCGAGGACGGTTCGGTGGTGCGCTCCGACCGGCCGATGGTCGCCGTGTGCACCTGCCACCGCAGCCGCATCCTCCCCTGGTGTGACACCAGCCACCGGGCGCGCCGGAGGGACCCGGCAGCCGGGCGGCCCGCGGACGCCCCGACGACCGGACGCGCGGCAGGTGACGCGGAGCCGGACGCCCCCGACCGGGCCGCCCCGGGCCGGGCACACCGGGACGGCAGCCGGCCCCGGGCAGGTGGCGGCGCGTCCCCCGCCTGAGGGCCATGCGGCGGACACGGCCCCCCGGCGCCCCCGGTCAGGGCCCCGGCGGCGGTCCCAACGGCCGGTGAGGGCGCCTCCGCGGCGGGCGGCGGCGGCCGGATCTGCCCCGGCGCGCCGGGCGTTCTCAGCGGGCGGTGCTCACGGGGCGGACGTCGTCAGAGCGGGGCGTACAGCGAGGACCGCCCGGCCTCCCAGTTCGCCAGCAGGTGCTCGCTCAGCCGGTCCTCCACGAAGGCGGTGGCGGTGATGCCGAAGGCCACGTCCTCCTCCAGCTCCGGCTCGTCCTGCAGGAGCCCGGCGATGACCTCCTGGCGGACCAGTTGCTCGTGGACGGCGTCGGCCTCGACGTGCTCCGTGTAGAAGTGCTCGGCCGCCGGGCCCGCTTCCAGTCGTTCCATCGCCTGCGCCAGACGGCGGGAACCCGGTGAGGAGGTGATCTCCACCGCGGCGAAGTGGCCGACCAGGGAGCCGCGCAGTCGGCGGTGCAGGCCGAACAGCGACATCATGTTGACGACCGCCAGCGAGGGCGCCGAACCGGCCCCGAGGTAGCGGTTGCAGGCGGTCTCCAGCCCCAGGTCGGCCATGAGGCCGGCGAAGAGGCGGGCGTGGATCCGGTCGGCACGCCCGGCGCCGAACTCGTCGTACTCCACGGCCACCATCGCGGCCTTCGCCCGGCCGCGCAGCCGCGGCACCACCCACAGGTGGGGGTCGGCCTCCTTCAGGTGGTACAGGGAGCGCTGGGCCGCGTACTCGCGCATCTGCCACAGCTCCCCCTTGACCCGCAGGTACTCCGACACACCCTCCGGGTGGACGGGTTCCACGGTGACGTCCCGCAGCGCCGTCGACAGGTCGCCCTGCGGCGCGTCCCGCCGCAGGGCGGCCAGGAAGCGGCGCTCCAGGGCCCCTCCCACCGCCAGCAGCCCCGGGTCCCACTCCCAGCCGTCGTCGACCCCCACGAGGCCCTGGTAGTGCAGCTCGTAGCAGAGGTAGAGCGCCAGCTGCAGGTCGTCTCCGTAGGGGTCCGCGTCCTCGGCTTCCACCGGCTGACGGATCGGGGTGCCGGGGGCGGTGCCCAGAGCGGAGATCACCGAGGCCGACAGTGGGCCGCGGGCGGGAGGCATGACCGTCACTGCTGCTCCTGAGGTCGTCCGGGGGGCGAGGGGGAAACCGGGAGCGCGGCCGGTGGAGAGGCCGCTGCCGCGCCCGGGGCTCGGCGTGCGCCTTCCCCCGACCGGTCCGCTGCATGTGTGGACCGCGAGGAGGTCACGCGTTTATCCCGGGACACACCGGACACCGGTGTGCCGTGCCTCTCATCACACTGCCCGGCGTGTACGCGCCGCAACAGGACAGCGCCCTGCTGGTGGCGGCCCTGCGCCAGGAGGTCTTCACCACCGACACCACGGTGCTGGAGGTCGGGTGCGGGACGGGCGCCGTCTCGCTGGCCGCCGCCCTGCACGGGGCCGGTCGGGTGACCGCGGTCGATCTCTGCCGCCGGGCCGTCGCCTCCGCACGGCTCAACGCCAGGCTGTGGGGCGTCGAGGACCGGGTGTCGGTGCGCCGCGGCGACCTCGCCGACGCCGCGGCGGGGCAGCGTTTCGACGTCCTCCTCGCCAACCCGCCCTACGTCCCGACGCCGCCCGGCAGCCGGACGCGGGGCCGTGCCAGGGCGTGGGACGCCGGCCCGGACGGCCGCGTCCACGTGGACGGGATCTGCTCCCGGGCCCCGGACCTCCTCGCCCCCGGCGGCGTCCTGCTGATGGTGCACTCGGCCCTGACCGGCACGGAACGGACGCTCCAGCAGCTGGACGACATGGGCATGGCCGCAACGGTCACCCGACGCCGGACCATCGCCTTCGGCCCGGTCCTGCGCGGCCGGGCCTGCTGGCTTGCCGCCCAGGGGCTGATCACCGAGGGACAGACCACCGAGGAGATCGTCGTCGTCCGCGCGGTCGCGCCCCGCCGGAGCGGCCAGCGCCGCGCACCCGGGACCGGCCGCCCGGGCACCGCGACCGGCGCAAGCCCCGACCGCCGGCCCGCCTCGGCCGGTCCGCTGGGCCCCGGCGCAGGTCCCGGCCCGGTCGGGCACACCGGTCCCGCCGGCGTGGACGCCCCGCTGCCGACCTGAGCCGGGGCAGCACTTCGGGACGGCAGGTGCGCGGCGCCCCGGTGGGCCACACTCCGAGCCGCAGTGCGCGGCGCCCCGGTGGGCCACACTCCGAGCCGCGGTGCACGGCGCCCCCTGGTCGTCGTCCAGCAGGTCCACCGCAGGGACCTACCGGGCCGCCCCGCGCGCCGGCTCCTGTGACATCCGGCGGGCAGGGGCCACCACGCCGTGGCCGACGCACCCCTGCACGCCCTGCGCGCGGTGTCAACCAACCGATCGGCTGATCCTCTCCACCGGTCTGCCGGCGCGACTCCACCGCAGGGCTCCACCGTCCCCGCCGGCCGGTCGATGCGGGCCCACCGGCCGCGCTGGAAAGCTACAGAGGAAGCACCAGCCGAACGCCGGACGAAGGGACCCTACTCATGGGCGCCAGCAGCATCTCACCCGAACTCCTCGCCGACTCCCGCGTGCAGGCGTCGTTCCGCGGCGTCCGGCGCCTGGTCGGTTACTACTTCCTGCTCAGCCTCCTCACGCTGGGCGTGGTCATCCTGCTCCGCGACCACAGCTCGCTGGTGAACGACGCGGTCTGGACCCGGAGCGTCATCGTCGTCGCCAGCGCCCTGCTGACATGGATCTTCGCCCGGCGCGCGGCCCGCGGTTCGCGCAAGGGCTTCCTGCAGGTGCGTCTGGTGTCCGCCATCATGCTGGTGGCCATCGTGGTGATCATCAGCCTGCCCGGGACGTTCCCGACCTGGATGCGGGCCGAACAGGCCGTGTGCGGGCTGCTGTTGCTGGGCGTGGTCATCAAGATCAACAGCAAGCACGTGCGCCGGCTGTTCGCGGCATCCTGACGCGGCCGTCCCGGCCGGCACCCCGCCCACCCGCGTCTCACTGAGCGTGACGGGCCTGCCACCCCCGTTGTTACCATCGCGGAACACCCACGAACCGCAGCGTTCCTGAGCCCGGGAGTAGCGCGAAATGAGCAGCCGGCCGGCCCGGACGACGCGACGGCAGTACGTGCGGAAACCCTGGTGGCCTCCGCTGGTGACCGTCGTCCCCTACGCCCTGCTCGCCGTCCTGGTGCTCATCCTGGTCGTCGGGGGCGACCCGCCGCGCCGCGACCTGGTGATCGACCTGGTCCTGTGCGCCCTGGCGGCACTCTGGATGCTGGTGATGGTCACCCTGAACCCCACGTGGACGGGGCGGCCCAGGACGATGGCCGTCTTCTTCCTCGGTTTCGTGGTGATCGCCGGCGCCCTGACCTTCCAGGCCGCCTGGTTCGGGATCTTCGCGATCGTCGGCTACGCCTACGCCTTCACCGTCCTGTTGTGGCCCTGGCGTCTGCTGGGTGTCGCCGCCATGGCGGTCATGGCGGGCACCGCCCAGGCCGCGGACGTCCCCAAGACCACGTACCTGGGCCTGACTTCCTACCTGATCATCCTGGCCCTCAACGTCCTGGCGATGTGCGGACTGGCCTGGTTCGACCAGAACAGCTACGAGCAGTCCAACCGCCGCCGGCAGGCCCTGGAGGAGCTGGGTGAGGCGAACCGGAGGCTGGAGGAGACCCTGGCGGTCAACGCCGGTCTGCACGACCAGTTGCTGGCCCGGGCTAGGGAAGCCGGCATGCTCGACGAGCGGCACCGCATGGCACGCGAGATCCACGACACCCTGGCCCAGGGGCTGACGGGCATCATCACCCAGCTGCAGGCCGCCGAGCAGGTCGTCGGCGATCCGGCGCGCTGGCGCCGGCACTTCTCGGCCGCGAGCACCCTGGCGCGGCAGAGCCTGGCCGAGGCCCGCCGTTCGGTCGCCGCGCTGCGTCCCGGGCCCCTGGAGTCCGCGGCGCACCTCAGCGAGGCGCTGGCGGATGTCGCCGACCGGTGGTCGGCCCTGCACGGCGTCCCGGTCGAGTTCACCACCACCGGCACGGTGCGCCCGCTGTCCCCCGACGCCGAGACCGTGCTCCTGCGCACCGCCCAGGAGGCGCTCGCCAACATCGCCAAGCACGCGCACGCCGGCCGCGTCGGGCTCACCCTCTCCTACCTGGACGACGAGGTGGCCCTCGACATCCGGGACGACGGCCGCGGGGTGGACATCACCGACGCGCAGTTCCTGCGGCCCGACCGGCGGGGCGACGGGGCCGGCAGCGGGTTCGGGCTGCTGGCCATGCGACAGCGCGTCGAAGGCCTGTCCGGAGTCCTCCACTTCGAGTCCGAACCAGGGCTCGGCACCGCCGTCTCAGCCTCCCTGCCCGCACCGGCGTCGCACGCCGCCCCGTCCTCCAAGGCCAGCCATGACTGACGTCGCCCCCATCACCCTGCTGATCGCCGACGACCACCCGGTGGTCCGCGACGGCCTGAGCGGGATCTTCGACAACGACCCCGGCTTCAAGGTGCTCGCGCAGGCGGCCGACGGCGCGGAAGCCGTCCGCCTCGCCGAGACGCTGCGCCCCGACGTGATCCTCATGGACCTGCGCATGCCCACCATGGACGGCGTCACGGCCATCACCGAGCTGGCGCGGCGCAGCGTCCCCACCTACGTACTGGTGTTGACCACCTACGACACCGACAGCCACGTGCACCAGGCCATCGATGCCGGGGCCACGGGCTACCTGCTCAAGGACGCCCCGCGCGACGAACTGGTCCGTGCCGTCCGCGAGGCGGCCCAGGGCCGCAGCGTCCTCTCCCCCGCCGTGGCCTCGCGTCTGCTCTCCCGGGTCCGCGAGCCCGCGCCCGAACCGCCCCGGCTGCTCAGCCAGCGGGAGTTGGAGGTGCTGAAGCTGGTGGCGGCGGGCCAGTCGAACCGGCAGGCCGCGGCGACGCTCTTCCTCAGTGAGGCCACCATCAAGTCCCACCTGCTCAACATCTACGCCAAGCTCGGTCTCAACGACCGTGCCGCCGCGGTCGCCGAGGCGTACAACCGCGGATTGCTGACCCCCGAGCGCCCCGCCGAGCAGTGACCGGCGGCGCGGGCCCCGGAAGGCGTCCGCGCCGTGGCACGCACGCCACCCGGGCGACCGCCGCGAGAGGCCGTCCGCCGCCCGGGACGGCAGGTCACCCGGGCCCGTCGGCTGCCGGCCGGAGGGTGGCCGCCGCAGCCCCGAAGGGTCCGGGACGTCCCGTGACCGCCCGCAGTCCGACGAAGGAGAAGGCCATGCTGCCCCCCACCGGCACCGACCTCCCGTGGGTGCACCCCGTCGACGTCACCCCGTCCCTGGCACGGCAGTGGTTGGAGCACCGCAACAGACGCAACCGGAGGTTACGGCCGCGCGTGGTGGCGACCTACGCCAGGGACATGAGCCAGGGCCGGTGGATGGAGAACGGCGAGACCATCAAGTTCGCCTCGGACGGCACCCTGTTGGACGGTCAGCACCGGTTGGAGGCCGTCATCACCTCCGGACGGACGGTGCGCGTCCTGGTGGTCGAGGGGCTGCCGCTCGCCGCACAGCAGACGATGGACGCGGGGGCCCGCCGCACGACGGGGGACGCGCTCTCGCTGCAGGGTGAGCGGGGCACCACGGTTCTCGCCGCGGTGTTACGGCGGTTGTGGATGTGGGAGCGCGGTGACCGCAGACTCGCGGGCGTCGCGCCCAGCACCTCCGAGTGCGCCGAGTTGCTGGAGCAGCGGCCGGAGGTCCGTGCCAGCGTGGAAGTGGCCCAGCACGTCCGCGCCCGCTTCCGCCACCTGCCCCAGTCGACCTGCGCGCTGGCGCACTGCCTGTTCGCACGTATCGACCGCTCGACGGCGGACTGGTTCTTCGCGCGGCTCGCCGACGGGGCGGAGCTGCCGCCCCAGCACCCGGTCCTCACCCTGCGCCACCGCCTGACGGACGAGGCGGTGCGGCCGGGGACCCGCTCCCAGGAACGCACCCTGGCCTACCTGATCCGGGCCTGGAACGCGGTGCGGGAAGGCCGCAGTCTGGCCCGTATCCAGCACGCACCCAACGCCCCCATGCCGGAGCCGCTGTGAACCGGCGAGGTGGACGAGCGCGGTGCACGGCGGACACCGGCGGCCGCGCAGCGGGCGGCGCGCCGGTCGGGCCGGGGGAAGAACGGGGCAGTGGACGGTTACTCGGCCACGTAGGTGGTGTGGGACCACTCGAACACCCGCAGGACGCCCGTCGGATGGTCGACGGTGTCCCGGGTGGGCACGAAGTGCTCGTAGCGGTTGCCGCAGAAGATCTTCAGCGGCAGGTGCAGGTCTCCCACGCACCGGATGCGCTCGTGTTCGGGAAGGGACGTGGGGGTTGCGCCCACCAGCACGGCGTCGGGTTTGGCCTCGATGGTCATGGAAGTCCTCCGGGAGTGGTTCGATGCTTGCCTTTCGTGTGCCGACGCGGTGGTCTCGGAGCAGGACGGCCGGTGGCGCCGGGGTGCGCCCGGGCCTGCCTTCCGTCCCCCCGTCCGCGGTCGTGCGGATGCGCCGTACCAGCTCGTCGGCCGGTACCGGGTGGGCGTGCGTCACCCTGCGGGGCCGGCGAGGTGCGGGGGTCGGGCGTCAGGCGATGCCTGCGCCCTGTCGTCTGCTCTGGACCAGGTCCTCCAGGGCGACGCGTTCTTCGAGTTCCTGGGCGAGTTTCAGCCACGTCTCGGCGTAGTGGCGGGCGAGCCGGCTGACGAGTTCGCCGCAGTGCGAGGGCACCAGTGCGGCGAAGTCGGAGCGCTCGGTGGCGGCGTTCTGCTGCAGGACCCGCAACAGGGACCGTCCCTCCTCGCTCAGCCGGAGCGAGGGGTCACGCAGCAGCTTCTTCAGCATCACCATGGCGTCCGGCCGCCGTTGGGCGGCGCACCCGTGATCGGGCCACTCGATGCCGGAGCCCGGTGCCAGGGAGAGGCCGGCGGCCGGGAAAGCCCGCTCCTCGGCGGGGTCGTCCTCCCGTTCCGGGGAGGCGGAAGGGGGTTCGGACACGGGGGGTTGGCCGCGTTCCAGCCGCCGCCGCACGTCGCTCACGGTGCCCGGTGAGACGCCCGCCAGCCTCGCCACCTCGCGCAGCGACGCGTGGGGGTTGCTGGCGATCACCTCGGCGGCGCGGCGCCGGCCCTCGGCGGCGCACACCGGCCTGATGCGCCCGTCGCGTCCCATCCTGGCCTTCACCTCGGGCAGGGAGGCGCCCAGTCGGCGGCGCAGGGCGGCGACGGCCTTGTCGCCCAGACCGGAGGAGCGCGCGATGGCGCGGTCCGACAGCTGGGGGTGGGACATCATGATGCGGCTGGCGGCGGCGCGGCGGTCCGGGAGGGAGAGGGGCAGTCCGTGCACCACGTTGGCCTCGACGGCCCGCAGGAAGGCTTCCTCGGCCGATCCGTCGAAGAACTCGGCCTCGATGGTCGTCTGACCGCGGATCATCGCGGCGGCCAGGCGGTGCATGCCGTCGACGACGCGCATGTCGAAGCGGCGGATGAGGATGGGGGGCAGTTGCCCCGCGGTCTCGGCGAGCCGGGTGACGTGGTCCTGGTCCAGGCCGGTCCTGCGGGGCGAGTCGGCCGGCGCGAGTGCCGCCACGGCCACGATCGTGCTTCTGGTCTGCTCTGCTCCGGCGGAGGTGAGTACGGGCACGTCGGTACCTGGGTCTCTCACGACGTGGTTCCCCCTATGTGGTCGAGGTCGAGGTGTCTGCTCTGGTCGGCGGAGGCCGGCGGGCGGAGCGCACCCCGCGCCGTCCCGGGGTGCGGGAACGCCTCACCGCGCGTCCTGGACGCCCCGGGACGGGGGCCGGACGCGGTCCCGGGCACACCGCGGTGGCCTGTCAACTCACCGTGGTGCGCCGTGCGGGTGTGGGTCCGTGGAGGTGGCCGGTGGGCCGGGCGGCACGCGCCCTCAGCGGTTCCGGGTGCGGGGGTTCCGCACCTCGTGGTGCCGCGGCCCTACCGGTCACCCGCGGTTCATCCCGCGCGGACGGCCGGTCCGCGCATCCGCCGTCGCACCCGCCGGTGCGTCCGGGCGGTCCGTCGGCTGCGGCCGGCGCCCACGGTGCCCTCGCCTCCGGGGCCGCTGCCCCGCTCGTGCTTCCCACCGGGCGCACGACACCCGCACCGCACCCCGGCGGACCGGGTCCGCGGAGGTTCCCACTCGCCACCTTCGTCAGCCGCCCATAAGCTCCTCGGCCTCCGGGCAGGGGGGACGGGCACACCGCGGTGGCCTGCTCCGCCGCCCTGTGGTGCGCGGCTCCGGAGGCTCCGCCCCGACCCTTCCCCGTACGGGAGGGTGATCTGGGGCGTCCTCCTGCGCTGTCTGGTGCACGACACGACGTCCACGTCGTCTCCCCCGTTCATCCACTGGTCGGCACCTCGCGGTGCCCACCGAGAGCCGCCTGTGCGGCCCGGGCGCGGGGCCCACGTCCGGGACGGACGCGCAGGGCCCCGCTCACGGACCGAGCCGCCCGTCCGGGGCGGCTTGCACACGCCGTGCTACCGGACCGCGGAACGCATCCCCGGTCCGGTCCTCGCGGCGGCCTCCGCCAGATGGCGGTCCAGCACACCGACGACCTGCTGCATCTGGTCGATGAGGTAGAAGTGCCCGCCGGGGAAGACCTCCAGGTCGAACACGTCAGTGGTGTGGTGGCGCCACTCCTGGGCCTGCGCCACCGACGTCTTGGGGTCGTCGTCGCCCGTGAGCGCGGTGACCGGGCAGCCGACCACGTCCCTCGCGGTCGCCCGGTAGGTCTCGATCGCCTGGTAGTCGGCGCGGAGGGAGGGGAGGGCGGCCCGTGTCAGGTCCGGGTCGTCGAGGACGGCGGCGGACGAGCCGTTGAGCCGGCGGATCTCCTCGATGATCTCCTCGTCGCTCCGCAGGTGCACGGCTTCCTTCGTCACCTCGACGGCCGGACCTCGGCGGCCGGAGACGACGAGCCTGGCCGGGCGTGCACCGCGGGCCTCGCACAGTCGCGCCACCTCGAACGCCACCACGGCGCCCATGCTGTGCCCGAAGAGGACGAGCGGCAGGTCGGGCTGCTGGGCCTCCAGCACCTCGTGCACCCGGGCCGCCAGCGTCCGCAGGTCGGTGACGGGTGGTTCGCTGCGGCGGTCCTGACGGCCGGGGTACTGGACGGCGACGACGTCGGCAGGTGTGCTGAGGACGAACGGCACCGGGCGGAAGAAGGGCGCGGCCCCACCGGCGTGCGGCAGGCACACGAGTCGGGCCACCGGGGCCTGTACCTGGCGATAGCGGCGGAACCACAATTCGTCGTGGGGGGTACGATCCTGGGACATGACGCTCCGTCACCTAGTGATGATTTCCGTCGTCGCGCAAGGCCAGCACAGTAACACCGGGAACTCCTGTACAAATAGCGTGCTCTGGTAACGCGTAGGGTCCTGCGAGCCGAATTCACGGCGGAGCGCGCAGGAGACGACCGGGGCCCGCCCCTCGCTCGGCAAGCTGACGTCGTCCGCCTTTTCCCATGTCCGGGACGTCCGTTGCCGACAGTGCCCCGCAGGGCGCGTCACCCGCCCGCCGGTGCGTGCTGACCTCCCTTTTGAGCGTTCATTACCTTTCTTTGCCGGCGTTCCGAAGACAGTTCCTGTCTTCCGGGGAGTGCGCAGCGTCTTTCCCCGGCTCGCGCGGAGAAGCCTGCTCCGCCGGCCCGTCCACCGGGCGGGACGGAATCGCCATTCCGGAGAGGGATCCCATTCGCCCGCATCCGGCGGCCACGGGGAGCCGCCCGGACCTCTCCCTCGACGACGGGTCCGGGCGGGCGGCCCCGTCGCGGCGGGGCAGCCGGGATACGGCGACGGCCGGTTCGTCAACGGTCGCTTCCCAGCCCGAGTTCGGTGTCGATCAGGGCGAAGATGTCCTCGTCCGAGGCGTCGTCGAGCCCCTCCTCGGCCTGTCCGTCCGCCGCCCCGCCGCGGGCCTCCCGCACCAACGCCTCCAGCCTGACCAGCGCGGCGGCCCGTTCGCCGTCCCCGGTGGCCAGCAGGGTCTCCAGGTGGTCGAGGGCGGCGGACAGCGGTGAGGGGCCCGCGGGCCCGGCGAGCGCCTCGCAGAGGTGGTGCGCCAGGGCGTGTGGCGTGGGGTGGTCGAAGACCAGTGTCTGCGGGAGCGGGAGCCCGGTGCCGGACACGAGGCGGTTGCGCAGTTCGACCGCGGCGACCGACTCGAAGCCCTGCTCCTTGAACGTCCTGCCGGGCCGTACGGCCCGCGGATCGGCGTGGCCGAGCGTCGCCGCCGCCTGGGCGACCACGAGCTCCAGTACCTCGCGGTCGCGGTCCGCGGGGGCCAGCGTGGCGAGCCGCTCGCCCCAGGAGGGAGCTTTGCCGCGGCGCTCCGTCCCGTCCGCGGTGCTCCCGGAGGGGCCCTGTGATCCGCCCGGTGGTGCGGTGGGGGTACCGGCGGACAGCCAGTAGCGGTCGTGCTGGAAGGCGTAGGTGGGCAGGTCGACCGGGTCGCCGGCGGGGAGCACGGCCCGCCAGTCGACTTCCACGCCCCGCGTGTACGCCTCGGCGAGGGCGGTCAGCAGCCGTCCGGCCCCACCGTCCGCACGGCGCAGCGTGCCGAGCACCACGGTCGCCTCATCCGAGACGGTGTCGCCGATCGCACCGGTGAGGACCGGGTGCGGGGACACCTCGACGAACACCTGGTGGCCGGTGCCGGCCAGGACACGCACGGCCCGCTCGAACTCCACTGTCTCCCGCAGGGAGGCGTACCAGTAGTGCGGGCCCAGCTCCGGCCCGTCGATCCGCTCCCCGCTCATCGCGGAGACCATGGGCACCCGTCCCGACCGCGGTGTGATGCCGGCCAGGGCTTCCGTGATCTTCTCCCGCAGTCCGGTCACGTGCGCGCTGTGCGAGGCGTAGTCGACCGGCAGCAGCCGGGTGCGCACCGACTCCGGGTACCCGTCCGCCAGTTCGCGCAGCGCGGCCGGGTCGCCCGAGACCACCGTGGCGGCGGGGCCGTTGACCGCCGCGACCGCCAACCGGTCACCGAACGGCCTGATGCGTTCCCGGACGGCCTCGGCCGGCTCGCCGACGGCCAGCATCCCGCCGCGGCCGGCGAGGGCGGTCAGCGTCCGGCTGCGCAACGCCACCACTCGCGCCGCGTCCTCCAGCGACAGGACGCCCGCCACGGTCGCGGCCGCGATCTCACCCTGGGAGTGGCCCACCACCGCGTCGGGGTGCACCCCGGCGGCCTGCCACACCGCTGCCAGCGAGACCATCACCGCCCACAGGGCCGGCTGCACCACGTCGGCGGCCTCGAAACCGTGCCGGCCGGCCAGGACGTCGTCCAGTTCCCAGTCGGCGTAAGGCGCCAGAGCGCGGGCGCACTGCGCCAGTCGAGCCGCGAACACCGGTGACTCCTCGGCCAGTTGACAGCCCATGCGGACCCACTGCCCGCCCTGGCCGGGGAAGACGAACACGGTGCGTCCGGTGCCGCCGGGTGCCACCTCTCCGGTGACGAGGTTCGGGGCCGGCCGGCCGGCGGCCAGGGCGGTGAGTGCCGGAGCCGCCTCCCCGCCTCCGGCGCCCAGTACCACCGCGCGGTGTTCGAACACCGACCGGGTCGTCACCAGCGACCAGGCGACGTCCCGGCCCCTGAGCCCCGGCCGGGCGGCGAGGTGCCGGCCGAGTCTGTCCGCCTGTGCCGCGAGCGCCGCCGTGCTGCGTGCGGAGAGCGGCCACACCAGGGGGCGGCCGGCGAGGTCGTGCCGCAGCAGACCTGCCGTGTCGCCGCCGCCCGCCGCCGCGTCGTCGTCGGCCCGTGCGGACGCCCCGGTCGGTGTGTCGCGGGGGGCCTCCTCAAGGATGACGTGGGCGTTGGTCCCGCCGATGCCGAAACCCGACACCCCGGCGCGCTTTTGCCGCCCGGTCTCCGGCCACGGTTGCGCGTCCGTGAGCAGGCGTACCGCGCCGGCCGTCCAGTCCACGCGCGTGGCGGGGCGCGTGATGTGCAGGGACTTGGGCAGCCTGGCGTGGCGCAGGGCCAACACCGTCTTGATGACTCCGGCCACGCCGGCTGCCGAGAGGGTGTGGCCCAGGTGGGACTTGGCGGAGCCGACCAGGAGCGGCCGGTCCGCCGGCCGGTCCTGTCCGTAGGCGGCCAGGAGCGATGCGGCCTCGATGCGGTCGCCCAGCGGGGTGCCGGTGCCGTGGGCCTCCACCGCGTCGACGTCGGCCGGTCCCAGCCCGGAGCGGGCCAGGGCTGAGCGGATGACGGCCTGCTGCGCGTCGCCGTCCGGTGCGGTGAGGCTGCGGCTGGGGCCGTCGGAGTTGACCGCGGTGCCGCGCAGAACGGCGAGCACCCGGTGCCGGTTGCGGTGTGCGGACGACAGGGGCTCCAGGACGAGCATGCCGGCGCCCTCGGACCAGGCGGTGCCGTCGGCGTCGTCGGAGAACGCCTTGCAACGGCCGTCGGCGGCCAGTCCCCGCAGCGCGGTGAAGGCGACGTAGTAGTACGGCGTGGTCATCACCGACACCCCGCCGACCAGGGCCAGGGTGCACTCACCGCCTCGCAGGGCGGTGGCCGCGAGGTGCAGCGCCACCAGGGAACTGCTGGCGGAGGTGTCGACGGTGAGGGCGGGGCCGCGCAGGCCGAGGGTGTAGGCCAGGCGTCCGGAGATGACGCTGGGGGCGGTCCCGGTGAACAGCCGGCCGGCGAGCTCCGGCGCCTCGTGGAGCCTGGGTCCGTAGGGGCGCGCCTCGGCGCCGAGGAACACGCCGGTGTTGCTGTGGCGCAGTGCGGCCGGGTCGATGCCGGCGTGTTCCAGCGCTTCCCAGGAGACCTCCAGGGCGAGCCGCTGCTGGGGGTCCATGGCCTCGGCCTCACGCGGGGAGAGGCCGAAGAACGCGGCGTCGAACCCGGCCGCGTCGTCGAGGAACCCGCCGCGGTCCACGGCGCTGCCGCCGCTCCGCAGCGCCGCCAGGTCCCAGCCCCGGTCGGTGGGGAAGTCGCCCGCCACCTCCTCTTCTGCGGACAGCAGCGCCCAGAGGTCCTCGGGCGAGGCGACTCCTCCCGGGTACCGGCACCCCATGCCGACGATCGCCAGGGGTTCCTCGGTCATCGCTGGGCTCCTCACGTGGGTTGCGTCCAGGGCGTCGGGCGGTGTGCAACTGCGGTGCGGCGGTGGTTGGACACCGCCCGGGCGATGTGCGGCCGCGCGGGGCCCGCTGGGCGGCGGGCGCGGGGATCGGTCGCGGTGGGAGGTCAGGCGACCGGCGTGCGCGGGTCCGGGAGGCTCCCGAGTGTGGGCGCCGTGACGCGCATCGTGGTGGGGGCGGGCCGCCGGTCGGCGACCAGGTGCCGCTGCTCGACCTCGCCGCGGTCGCTCTCGGCGATCTCCAGGAGGCAGGTGCAGTCGGAGTCGTCGAACCCGGCGAACCGGTAGGCGATGTCCATCATCCGGTTGCGGTCGGTGCGGCGGAAGTCGGCCGCCAGGTGGACGCCGGCTTCCGCGGCCTCACTGACCAGCCAGTTCAGCAGGACGGCACCGGCGCCGAAGGAGACCACCCGGCAGGAGGTGGCGAGCAGTTTCAGGTGCCAGACCGACTCGTGGTAGCCCAGCAGCAGGACGCCGACGGCGCCGTGGGGGCCGAAGCGGTCGGTGAGGGTGACGGTGAGCACCTCGTGCCGGGGGTCGCCGAGCAGCGAGCGCAGGGCGGCGTCGGAGTAGTGCACGCCCGTGGCGTTCATCTGGCTGGTGCGCAGGGTGAGTTCCTCGACCCGGGTCAGGTCCTCCTCGTCGGCGCGCCTGATCTCCATGACGAGGTCGAGGGAGCGCAGGAAGTCCTCGTCGGGGCCGGTGTGGGCGGCGCGTTCGGTGTTGCGGCGGAACCCGGCCTGGTACATGGAGCGGCGTCGCCTGGCGTCGACGGTGACGACGGCGGGCGAGAACTCGGCCATGCCGGTGAGCGCGGTGGCCTGCGCGGCGTCGTAGCAGCGCACCTGAGGGTGGTGGTGGTTCACCTCGGCGCGTTCGGCGGGCTGGTCGTCGATGAAGGCGATGGTCCCCAGGGCGAAGTTGAGCTCGTCGGCTATCTGCTTGACCGACTGGGACTTGGGGTGCCAGCCGATCTGCGGCAGGACGAAGTACTCGGCGATCCCGAGCGCCTCCAGGCGGGCCCAGGCGTGCTCGTGGTCGTTCTTGCTGGCGACGGACTGGAGGATGCCTCGCGAGTCCAGTTCGAGGACGGTGGCGCGTATGTCCTCGGCCAGGGCGACCTCGGCGTCCTCCAGCAGCGTGCCCCGCCACAGGGTGTTGTCCAGGTCCCACACCAGGCATTTGACGTGGTTCGGTTCGTCGGACACAGGCACTCTCCTCCAGGGGTGACATGGGTGGGTGGGACCGTCAGGCGTTGGCCAGGGCGTGTTCGGCGAGGATGAGTTGGGAGATCTCGGTGCTGCCCTCGATGAGTTCCATCGCCTTGGCGTCGCGGTAGGCGCGTGCGACGACGTGCCCGTCGGTGAAGCCGCGTGAGGCGAGTACCTGGACGGCGTCGGCGGCGGCCCGGGCGGCGTGGGTGGCGGCGACCTGCTTGGCGAGGACGGCGGCCACCGCCGCGTCCGGGGCTCCGTGGTCGACCTGCTCACAGGCGTGCCGGCAGACCTGGGTGGCGATGCGCTCGGCGGTGTACATCTCCGCGACATGGCGGGCCACGAGCTGGTGTTGGGAGAGCGGGACCCCGCCCTGCACCCGGTTGTTGGCGTGGTGGGTGGTGGCGCGCAGGCAGGCCCGCAGGATCCCGACGCAGCCCCAGGCCACGGACATCCGGCCGTAGGTGAGCGCGGTGGTGAACAGCAGCGGCAGGGGTTGGCGTCCTCCGCCGAGGACGGCGGTGGCGGGCAGGCGCACGTCCGCCAGGTGGACGCGGCAGTGGGTTGCGGCGCGGCAGCCCAGGGGGGCGGTCACCGGTTCGACGCTGACCCCGGGGGCGTCGGTGGGGACCACCACCGCCGCTCCGTCCACGCCGTCGCCGTCGCCGTTCAGGCCGAGGACGACGATCCAGTCGGCGTAGGCGGCGCCCGTCGTCCACGTCTTGGTCCCGGTGACGACGACGCCGTCGGCACCGTCGGGGCGGATGCGGGTGGTCATGCCGCTGAGGTCGGACCCGGCGTCCGGTTCGCTGAAGGCCACGGCGGCGAGCCGGCCGCTGGTGAGTTCGGCCAGGTGGCGCCTGCGTTGTTCCCGGTCACCGAACCGGCGCACCGTGGCGGCTGCGATGCCCTGCACCGTCATGATGCTCCGCAGCGAACTGCACAGGGCGCCGACGTGGGCGGTCAGTTCGCCGTTGGCCAGGGAACCGGCGCCCGGCCCGCCGAAGCGGGCCGGCACCTCGGCGCACAGCGCCCCGCTCGCACCGAGCTTGCGCAGCAGTGCGACCGGCAGCCGGCCGGCGGCGTCCCACTGCGCGGGACCGTCGCCGACCAGCGCGTCGATCTCCGCCGTGTCGATCACTGGGGGTCGCCGTCCTGGCGCAGGCGCTGCACCAGTGCGCTCATGGCCCGCACGCTGCGGAAGTTGTCCAGGGCCAGTTCGGGACCGACGATCTCCACGTCGTAGGTGTCCTCCAGGTGCACCACCAGTTGCATGGCGAACATGGAGGAGACCAGTCCGGCCGCGAAGAGGTCCTGGTCCAAAGCGGGTTCGGCGCCGACGCGCTCGGTGAGGAAGGCGAGCAGCTCCTTCTCGACGGCGGCCGTGTCGGTCTCGGGCTCGGCAGTGGTCATTGGGCGGCCTTTCGGTAGTCGTGGAAGCCGCGGCCGCTCTTGCGGCCGTGGTGCCCGTCGCGGACCTTCTGCAGCATCAGGTCGCAGGGCCTGCATTCTGGATCGCCGGTGCGCTCGTGCAACACGTTCAGCGAGTCGACGAGGTTGTCGATGCCGATCAGGTCGGCGGTGCGCAGGGGGCCGGTGGAGTGTCCGAGGCAGCCCTCCAGCAGGGCGTCGACGGTCTCGGCGTCGGCCACGCCCTCCTGCACCAGCAGGGCGGCCCGGTTGATCAGCGGGTGCAGCAGCCGGTTGATGACGAAGCCGGGTGCGTCCTCGATGACCAGTGCGCGCCGGCCGAGGGTCGTGAGCAGTGCGGTGACCTTCTCCAGGGTCGCTGCGCCGGTGAAGGGGGAGCGGATCACCTCGACCATGGTGATCAGGTACGAGGGGTTCATGAAGTGCACGCCCACCAGTTCCTCGCCGCGCTCCACCCACCCCGCCATCTCGCTGATGGGGATGCAGGAGGTGTTGGAGATCAGCAGGGTGCCGGGGGAGACGAGTCCGGCGACCTCGGTGAGGACGGCGCGCTTGGCTTCAGTGGTCTCGACCACTGCCTCTATGACGGTGGTGGCGTCGGCGACGTCCTTCAGGGCGGTGGTGGTGGTGAGTGCGCCGCGTGGCCGGTCGGCCGGCAACTTGCCCATCAGCGCGGCGTGCTTGAGCTTCTGCCGGACCGTGGTGCGCGCAGTGGCCAGGGTCTCCTCGTCCAGGTCGACGAGGGTGACGGACACTCCGTGGCCGAGGGCGAGTGCCGTGATGTTGGTGCCCATGACGCCTGCGCCGACGATGGCGAGGCGTTGCTCCTGGTGGTCAGTCATGCGTTCCGTCCCGGTGGTCGTCGTGGTCGGCGAGCCATGCCTCGACGGCTCGCGCTGTGGTCTCGGCGTGCTCCCCGATGAGGGAGAAGTGGTCGCCCGGTACCTGCACCGTGGTGACCCGGCTGGACAGCCGCCAGGGGGCTGCGTCACCCGCCTGGCCGGGGACCAACGGTTCGGCCGGGCGCACCAGCAGCGTCGGCAGGTCCGTGTCCGGCAGCAGGTCCCGCCAGTCGAAGGCGTAGTAGTGGGCCAGGGCCGTCAGCCACTCGTCACCGCCGACACCGTGGCGGCCGTGGTTGTTGGCGAGCACGGCGGCGGGCAGGGCCGCCATCACCTCCTCGGGAACCCCGGCGGTCTCGGGGGTGAAGCTGTCGAGCAGGACGAGCCCGGCGGGTGGGGTGCCCTGTTCGGTCAGCCGGGCGGCCAGCGCGTGGGCGGTCAGTCCGCCGGAGGAGTATCCGGCCAGGACGAACGGCCCGCCGCGCTCGCGGCTCTCGGCGAGCACGGTGGCGGCGTAGAGGTCGAGCAGTGCCCCGGGGCCGGCGGCCAGCGGCTCGTGCGGGGTGAATCCCGGTACGGCCACCGCGCAGACCCGCCGCCTGCCGCCGAACGCCTGGCCGAACCGGGCGAACTCCTGGGCGTCCGCGGTGGCACCGAAGGAGGGGAGGCAGATCAGCGCGGGACGGGCCGGCCCCCGGGAGATGGGTACCGGCGCGGGGGTCCGTTCCAGCTCGGCGGGGTCCGTGAAGGTGGGCCGGAACGCGGCCAGCCCGGCCACCATCCGCATCACCTCGGCTCCCCGGCCCTCGCGGTGGCCGCGCAGGTACAGGGTGGCGAGGGAGGCCGGCGGCGGCCCGGCGGTCTCGGGCGCCGCCTCGTCAGCGGTCAGGGCGAAGCGGCGGGCGTGGGGGGCGGGGGCGCCGGCGGCCGGGGCCGTCGCCAGGAGCTGAGCGAGGTGGGCGGCGAGTTCGCCGGGCGTGGGGTGGTCGAAGGCCAGGGGGCCGGTCAGCCGGAGCCCGGTGACCAGGGCGAGCCGGTTGCGCAGGTCCACGGCGGTCAGGGAGTTCAGGCCCTGCTCCAGGAAGGTGGCGTCCAGCTGGACCGCTGCCGGGTCGGCGTGGCCGAGGACCGCCGCGGCCTGTTCGCACACCGCTTCCAGCAGGACCTCGCGCCGCGCGGGTGCGTCCGTCGCGGTGGACAGCCTGGCGTGGAGCGCGGCCCGGCCGGCCCCGGTGGAGCCGGCCACCGTCGTGCGCGGGGCGGGGGCGAGCCCCCGCAGGGCGGCGGGGAGGCGGACGCCGGCGCGGGCTGCCGCCTGGAGCAGGGGGATGTCCAGCGGTACCGGTACGAGCTGGGTCTCGTCGCGGCGCAGGGCGAGGTCGAGCAGTGCCAGCCCCTGGTCCTCGGCGAGGGTGCCGATGCCGGTGGCGTCGCCCCTGTCGCGGTCCGCTCCGGACATGCCCGCGGTCATCGTGCTGGCCCGGGACCACAGGCCCCAGTTGAGGGAGACGGCGGGCAGCCCGGCCGCCCCGCGCCGGGCGGCGACCGCGTCCAGGACCGCGTTGGCCGCGGCGTAGTTGCCCTGTCCGGGGGCTCCGAACGCGGCGGCGGCGGAGGAGAACAGCACGAACATCTCCAGGTCGCGACCGCGGGTCAGCCGGTCCAGGTGCCGGGCGGCGTCGGCCTTGGGGGCCAGCACGGACGCCACCCGCTCCGCGGTGAGGGAAGCGATGACGCCGTCGTCCAGGACACCGGCCGCGTGCACCACTCCGGTCAGGGCGGGCTCCCGGTTCAGCACGTGGCCCAGAGCGTCGGCGTCGGCCGCGTCGCAGCGGGTGACGCGGGCTCCCGTGCCGCCGTCGGCGAGTGCTGCGGCGAGCGCCGGGACGCCTGCGGCGGCCGGGCCGGACCGGCTGGTCAGCAGCACCTCGGCGGCCCGGTCGGTGGCGCCCAGGTGCCGGGCGACGAGAGCGCCGAGCGTTCCGGTGCCGCCGGTGACGAGCACGGTGCCGGACTTCCGCGGGGCCGGTGGGACGGTGAGTACGCACACCCCCTCCGGGCCGGCCTCGCGGAGGGCGTCGGGGGCTCGGCGGACGTCGAGGACGTGGTGTGCCCGGCCGCCCGCGGCGGCCTCGACGAAGGAGCCGCCGACGGGCACCGGTGAGAGCTCCCCGGCGGCGACGACGGCCAGTTCTCCGATCGCTGCCGGCGCGGTGCCGTGAACCCGGTCGCCGGGGGCGGGTGAGGAGACCCCGGGGCCCGTCTCCATGACGACCCCGGCCAGGCGGTGGGGCGCGTCCGCGTCCGGATGGTCCAGGCAGGCCGCGCGGACGGCGATCCTCACCTGTCCGGTGGCGAGCGGGGCGGCGGCCTCGGGGGCGGGGACGAGCGCGAGCCCGTCCGGTCCGGTGCCGGCCAGCCGCCAGGGAGCGCTGCCCGGGGGCGGCGTGAGGGCGGGGGCGGGCCGGGCCAGGCGGCGGGTGCGTGCGATCCCCTGCCGGACGGCGACCTCCGCCTCGGGGTCGGGGGCGGACAGGACGGTGACCAGTGCGGACAGGTCCGCGGCGGTCGACTGCGGCGGCAGGTCGGCCAGCACGATGCGGTCGGGGTGCTCGGACTGCGCGGAGCGGGCCAGGCCCCAGACGGCGGCGCCCGCGAGGTCGTCGACGTCCTCGCCGGCACGGGTGGCCACCGCGCCGCGCGTGACCAGCACCAGTCGCGCGGGGTCGAGTTGGTCGTCCGCCAGCCACTCCTGCAGCAGCGCCAGGGCCGCGGGGGCCCCTCCGGGCGGGGCCGCGGCGACCACCAGGTCCGGTCGCGGCGCGCCCGCCCGTACGGCTGCGGTGAGGCCGGCCAGCGTGTCGTGCGCGGTCGGTTCGGCGCCGGCCGCGGTGAGATCGGCGGCCAGTGCGAGCAGGTCCCCGCCGAGCAGCGCCCAGCGGCTTCCGGCCTGCCGGGCGGTGGCCGGTGCGGGCTTGACCGGCGGCCAGGCGACGCCGAACAGGGCGCCTGCGACCTGCTGGGTGAGGTCGGCGGCGTCCTGGGTCGCGGCTTTGCGCATCACCACCGCGGCGACGTCGAGCACCGGCGCTCCGGCCGGGTCGGCCGCGGTCATCGCCAGTCCGCCGTCGGGGGCACGGCGCAGGTGGACGCGGAGGGCCTTGGCGCCCGAGGCGTGCAGCGACAGCCCGGTCCACCCGAAGGACAGCCAGGTCTCACCCGCCTCCCAGGCGCCGGTGGCGAACACGCCGGCCTGCTGGGCCGCGTCCAGCAGGGCCGGGTGGACGCCGAACGCGGTGGCGTCCTCGGCCGCCTGGCCCTCCAGCACCACCTCGGCGAAGACGTCCTCGCCGCGCCGCCAGACGGCTTTCAGACCGGTGAAGGTCGGGCCGAAGAGGTAACCGCCCTCGGCGGTCGCCTGGTAGAAGCCGTCCACGGGCACCGTCTCGGCGTCCGGCGGAGGCCAGGCGGTGAGGGCGGGGTCGGGGGCGGGGTGGGGAGCGGCGGGGCTGAGCACCCCTTCGGCGTGCCGGGTCCACGATAGGTCGTCCCCGGCCTCGCCGGGCCGGGAGTAGATGCCGAGCGGGCGGTCGCCGTTCTCGGCGGGGGCGCCGACGACGGCCTGCACCTGCACGGTGCCGTCGGCCGGCAGCGGCAGCGGGGACAGCAGGCTGAGGTCGGCCACGTGCGGGCAGCCGGAGCG
This sequence comes from Streptomyces sp. NPDC059740, assembly GCF_042733155.1. Lineage (NCBI taxonomy): Bacteria > Bacillati > Actinomycetota > Actinomycetes > Kitasatosporales > Streptomycetaceae > Streptomyces > Streptomyces sp. NPDC059740. The sequence goes on from NZ_JBHWGP010000005.1 coordinate 311,319, forward strand.
GTCGCCTGCGGTGAAGGCCATCTCGGCGAACGCGGCGCCGGGCAGGAGGACGGAGCCGTGGACCGTGTGGTCGGCCAGCCACGGGTGGGTGCGCAGCGAGAGGCTGCCGGTGAGCAGCAGGCCGGGGCCGTCGGCGGGTGCCACGGCCGCGCCGAGCAGCGGGTGGCCGACGGGCGTGAGGCCGAGGCCGCCGGCGCCGGAACCGGCTGCGCCGTTGGGGCGGGGCCAGTAGCGGGTGTGCTGGAAGGCGTAGGTGGGCAGTTCGGTCCGGCTGGCCGGGGGCAGTACGGCGCTCCAGTCCACCGGCAGCCCGGCGGTGTACGCCTCGGACAGGGCGGTCAACAGCCGTGTGGCGTCACCCTGTTCGCGTCGCAGTGTGGCGACCGTTACCGGGTCGGGCAGCTCGGGGTCCGCGTCGAGCACCTCTTCGACGGAGGTGAGCAGGACGGGGTGGGCGGAGACCTCGACGAAGCTGCGGTACCCCGAGCGCGCCAGAGCCTCCACCGCCTCCGCGAACCGCACCGTCTCCCGCACGTTCGCATACCAGTACCGCGCCCCCAACCGCTCACCCCCCACCCAGTCCCCCACCACCGTCGAGAAGAACGGCACCCTCCCCACCCGCGGCCGCACATGCCCCAACTCACCGGGCAACGACACCGCCAACGGCTCACACAACACCGAATGCGCCACAAAATCCGTCGCCGGAACCCGCCACCGCATCACCCGCCGCGCCCGCAACACCCGCTCGAACTCCACCAACGCCCCCGGCTCCCCCGACACCACCGTCGACACCGGACCATTCACCGCCGCCACCGACAACCGCTCCCCCCACGCCCCCAACAACCCCCGCACCTCACCCACCGGCATCACCACCGACAACAAACCACCCTCAACCCCCAACCCCACCAACGCCCGAGACCGCAACGCCACCACCGCAGCCCCGTCCTCCAACGACAAAATCCCCGCCACCGTCGCCGCCGCAATCTCCCCCTGCGAATGACCCACCACCGCATCCGGAGTAACCCCCGCCGCCTCCCACACCGCAGCCAACGACACCATCACCGCCCACAACACCGGCTGCACCACATCCGCCGAACCCCACCCCACACCCACCGACTCCCCCACCAACACCGCCCGCACATCGAACCCCACCCACGGCTCCAACGCCGCCACACACTCCGCAAACCGCCCCGCAAACACCGGCGACTCCCCCAACAACCGCCGCCCCATCCCCACCCACTGACTCCCCTGACCAGGAAAGACGAAGACGGTACGACCGGGACCGCCGGACGGGACCGCGCCGCTCACGACTGCGGCGTCGGGACGTGTCTCGGCGACGGCGGCCAGCCGGTCGGCCAGTGCGGCACGGTCCGCGCCGACCACCACCGCCCGGTGGGTGAACCGGGTCCGGCTGGTGGCCAGGGACCAGGCCACGTCGGCCACCTCGGGCGCGTCCTCGGCGAGGACGTGCTCGCGCAGCCGGCCCGCCTGGCCGGCCAGCGCCTCAGGGCCCCGGGCGGACAGCGGCCACGCCGTCACCGCCACGTCCGCCGACAGCACCGGCGTGCCGGACGTTTCGGGGTCGGGCACCTCGCCGGGCTCCGGCGCCGGGGGCTCCTCCAGGATGACGTGGGCGTTGGTGCCGCTGATGCCGAACCCGGAGATCCCGGCCCGGCGCGGGGCGCCGACGGTCCTGGCCCAGGGCTGCTCCCGGGTCAGCAGCCGCACCTGACCGCTGTCCCAGTCGATGTGCGGGGACGGCTCCTCGGCGTGCAGGGTGCGCGGCAGCGTGCCGTGCCGCATCGCCAGCACCATCTTCATGATCCCGGCGGTGCCGGCGGCGCCCTGGGCGTGACCGATGTTGGACTTGACGGAGCCCAGCCACAGCGGCCGGTCCGCGGGCCGGTCCTGCCCGTAGGTCGCGAGCAGGGCGCCGGCCTCGATGGGGTCACCCAGCACGGTGCCGGTGCCGTGCGCCTCGACCGCGTCCACCTCGGCGGCGCTCAGCCCGGCGGCGGCCAGCGCGGCCCGGATGACCCGCTGCTGGGAGGGTCCGTTGGGAGCGGTCAGCCCGTTGGAGGCACCGTCCTGGTTGACGGCCGTCCCGCGTACCAGGGCCAGCACCGGGTGACCGTTGCGGCGGGCGTCGGAGAGCCGCTCGACGGCGAGCATGGCCGCGCCCTCGCCCATGCCCATGCCGTCGGCTCCGGCACTGAACGCCTTGCACCGGCCGTTCTCGGCCAGTCCGAGGCCGGATCCGAAGGCGAACGCGCCCGGCGAGGCCATCACGGTGACGCCGCCCGCCAGCGCGAGCGTGCATTCGCCGGAGCGGAGCGCCTGGCAGGCCAGGTGCAGGGCGACCAGTGAGGCGGAGCAGGCGGTGTCGATGGTCAGGGAGGGCCCTTCCAGGCCGAGGGTGTAGGAGACGCGCCCGGACAGCACGGCCCCGCCGTCGCTGACCGGGGTGTAGTCCTGCTGGGCGCCGTGGGCCAGCAGCCCCCCGTACAGTTGCAGCCAGCCACCGGCGTAGACCCCGGTGGGGGACCCCTTCAGACTGGTCGGGTCGATACCGGCACGTTCCAGGGCCTCCCACGAAACCTCCAGCAGGAGTCGCTGCTGCGGGTCCATGGCCAGCGCCTCGCGCGGGCCGATGCCGAAGAAGGCCGGGTCGAAGTCGGCGGCCTCGGGCACGTAGCCGCCGTACCGGCCGTAGTCGCCCTTGACGTCCCAGCCGCGGTAGCCGGGGATCGGGGAGATGGCGTCGGTGCCGCCGGCCAGCAGTTCCCAGAGCTGGTCGGGGGTGGTGACGCCGCCGGGGAGACGGCAGCCCATGCCGACGATGGCGATGGGGTCGTCGTCCGCCGGCCGCTCGGTGACGGCGGACCGGGACGCGGTCGCGGCCTGGCCGGCGCCGCCCCACAGTTCGCCGTGCAGGTGGGCGGTCAGCGCGGTGACGGAGGGGTAGTCGAACACCACGGTGGAGGGCAGCCGCAGGCCGGTGACCTCCCGGAGCCTGTTGCGCAACGCCACCGCGGTGACGGAGTCGAAGCCCAGGTCGCGGAAGGCCCGGTCGGATGCGACCTCCTCGACGTCACTGTGGCCGAGGGCGACCGCGGCCTCGGCGCGGACCGCCTCGGCCAGTGCCGCCGCACGCTCGGCCGGGGGCAGCCCGGTCAGGCGGCGCACCCACTCGCCCGCGCCGGCCCCCTCCCCGGCGTCCTGCGTGCCCTCCTCGTCGTCGGACAGTGCCCGGACCGCCTCCGGCAGGGCCGTGAGCAGCGGGCTGGGACGGTGCAGGGTGAAGGTGGGCGCGAACCGGTCCCAGTCGATGTCGGCGACGGCGAGCAGTCCGTCCCGGCGGTCGAGCGCCTGGGCCAGCGCCTCGACTCCGCGGTCGGGGTCCATCAACCGCAGCCCGAACCGGCGCAGTTGGTCGCCGGCCTCACCGGCTCCCATCCCCCCACCGCCCCACAGGCCCCAGGCCAGCGAGGTGGCGGGCAGGCCGCGGGCACGGCGGGACTCGGCGAGCGCGTCGAGCGCCGCATTGGCCGTGGCGTACCCGGCGAGCAGTCCGCTGCCCCAGGTCGCGGCGCCGGACGAGTACAGCACGAAGGCGTCCAGGTCGAGGCCGCTGGTCAGCTCGTCGAGGTGGCGGGCGCCGCCCACCTTGGCCGCGGCCACGTACTCCAGGTCCGCCGCAGTGAGCTCGGCAACGGGAGCGCCGTGGCTGACGCCCGCGGAGTGCACGACGGCGGACAGCGCCGGGCCGGTGGCGGCGAGGTGCCGCAGCAGTCCGGCGACGGCCGCCCGTGCGGCGGTGTCGCAGGCAACCACCTCGACGGCCGAGCCGCGCTCCGCCAGCTGCGCGGCCAGTTCCGCGACGCCGGCGGCGGCCGGCCCTGACCGGCTCGTCAGCACGATCCGTTGGGCACCGCGCTCGGCGAAGAGGCGGCCGGTACGTCCGCCGATCAGGCCGGTGCCACCGGTGACCAGAACGGTCCCTCGGGCGGTGCGGTGGCCGTCGTCCGCTCCGGCCGGGCGGCCCGCCGGATCCCCCGAGGCCCCGGAGTCCTCCGGTGAGAGCGGGGCGCGCTCCAGGCGGCGGGCCCACAGGCCCCCGGCGCGCAGGGCGACCTGGTCCTCCACACCGCCGGCGAGCACACCGACGAGACGGTTCGCGGCCTGGTCGTCGAGGTCCTCGGGCAGGTCCACCAGACCGCCCCAACGCCCCGGCTCCTCCAGACACGCCACCCGCCCCAGGGCCCACACCTGTGCCTGCGCCGGGCTGGGGCTCTCCCCCGGCACGGCAGCCACAGCGCCCCGGGTGAGGGCCCACATCGGTGCGGCCACGTCCGCGTCTCCCAGCGCCTGCACGAGGGCGAGGGTGGCGGCGAGGCCGCGCGGCACCAGCGGGTGGGCAGGCAGCGGCTCCTCGTCCCACGCCAGCAGGGAGACGACTGCGGCGGTCCTGGTCCCGTCGGCGACCGCCTCGGTAAGGGCTGCGGCGACGGCGGCACGGTCGGGGGCATCCGTCCCGGCGCCCGGGGATGCCACGACGATACGGACCTCGGCGCCTCGCTCACGCAGCGCCTCGGCGACACGATCGGCAACCGCATCGCCTGCGGCTGCGGCCCCGTCGGTCACCACCACCCAGGTACCGCTCAACGCGGGCGTGGCCGACTCGGCGACAGGGTGCCAGGTGACGCGGTACCGCCAGTCGGCGACCGACACGGCGGCGCTGCGGCCGGTGACGGGAACGGTGAACTTCGGCCAGTAGCGCCGCCGTTGGAAGGCGTAGGTGGGAAGGTCGGCGGTTCGGCCCGTACCGGACACGGCGGCCCAGTCCACGGACACGCCCTGCGTGTGCGCCTCCGCGAGCGAGGCCAGGACCCGCTCCGACCCACCGTCGTCCCGGCGCAGTGTGCCCACCACCACCGGCGCCGCCTCCTCCAGGGCGTCACCGATCGCACCGGTCAGCACCGGGTGCGGCGACACCTCCACGAACACCCCGTGCCCGGACTCACCCAGACTGCGCACCGCCCGCTCGAACTCGACCGTCTCGCGCAACGAGGCGTACCAGTAGGCCGCGTCCAGCTCCGGACCGCTGATCGACTCGCCACTCATCGCCGAGACCATCGGCACCTGACCCACGCCCGGAGCTATGCCGTCCAAGGCGGCCAGGATCTCCGCACGCAGTTCGTCCACGTGTGCGCTGTGCGAGGCGTAGTCCACCGGCAGGATGCGCGTCCGCGTCCCCTCATGCGCCGCGGCCAACTCCCGCAACGCCTCCGGCTCACCGGAAACCACCGTCGAGCGGGGGCCGTTGACCGCCGCGACCGACAGCCGGTCTCCGAACGAGGCGATCCATTCCCGCACGGTGGCCGCGTCCTGCGCCACCGCCATCATCCCGCCACGCCCCGCCAACGCCCGAAGCGTCCGACTGCGCAGCGCCACCACCTTCGCAGCGTCCTCCAGCGACAGGATGCCGGCCACGGTCGCAGCGGCGATCTCACCCTGCGAGTGACCCACCACCGCATCGGGACGCACCCCCGCGGCCTGCCACACCGCGGCCAACGACACCATCACCGCCCACAACGCCGGCTGCACCACATCCGCAGCCTCAAAACCATGCAGCCCGGCCAGGACGTCGTCCAACTCCCAATCCACGTGCGGCGACAGAGCCCTACCACACTCAGCCAACCGCGCCGCGAACACCGGCGACACCTCGGCCAGCTCCCGGCCCATACCGACCCACTGGCTCCCCTGGCCCGGGAAGACGAACACCGTGCTGCCGACACCGCCCGCCGGGACCACGCCGGTCACCACCGACCTGGCAGGCCGGCCGGTCGCCACCGCGTCCAGGCCGGACACGAGCGCGTCGCGGTCGCTCCCCACCACGACCGCGCGGTGGTCGAAGGCCGTCCGGGTGGCGGCCAGGGACCACGCGATGTCGGCGGTGAGCAGCTCCGGCCGGGCCACCAGGTGTTCCCGCAGTCGGCCCGCCTGCTCCGCCAGCGCAGGTGCACCGCGCCCGGATACCGGCCAGGCCGACACGTCCACGCCGGACGCCAGCACTGTGGGCTGTGGCACCGCGTTCTGGGTTGAAGCAGATCCCGGCGTCGTCGCTTCCTCATCAGCCTCGTCGGGTTCGGTCTCGAAGGCGGCGTCCGCGGGTTGCGTCGCAGGAGCCTCCTGCAGGATGAGGTGGGCGTTGGTGCCGCTGATGCCGAACGCCGACACCCCGGCGCGTCGCGGTCGAGCTGGGTCCTGCGGCCACTCCACCGGTTCCGTGAGCAGTCGTACGTTGCCCGTGGTCCAGTCCACGTGGGGCGACGGTTCGTCGGCGTGCAGTGTCCGCGGCAGCCGGCCCTTCTGGAGGGCCAGCACCATCTTGATGACGCCGGCCACGCCTGCCGCCTGCTGGGCGTGCCCGATGTTGGACTTGACGGAGCCGATCCACAGGGGCCGGTGCTCCGGGTGGCCCCGCCCGTAGGTGGCCAGCAGGGCCTGCGCCTCGATCGGGTCGCCCAGCGTCGTGCCCGTGCCGTGCGCCTCCACCACGTCGACGTCGGCGGCGGTGAGCCCGGCTCCGGTCAGGGCCGCGCGGATCACCCGTTGCTGGGAGGGACCGTTGGGGGCGGAGAGTCCGTTGGAGGCACCGTCCTGGTTGACGGCGCTGCCGGAGAGCACGGCGAGCACACGGTGTCCGTTGCGGCGGGCGTCCGCGAGACGTTCCACCACGATGATGCCGGCTCCCTCGGCGATGCCCATCCCGTCGGCTCCGGCACCGAACGCCTTGCACCGCCCGTCCGCGGCCAGCGCACCTTGCTGCGAGAAGCCGACGAACTCGCCGGGGTTGGCCATCACGGTCACCCCGCCGGCGAGGGCGAGGGTGCATTCGCCGTTCCGCAGCGCCTGGGTGGCGAGGTGGATCGCGACCAGGGACGAGGAACAGGCGGTGTCGACGGTGACGGCGGGGCCCTCCAGGCCGAGGCTGTAGGAGACCCGACCGGACAGCACGCTCATCGCCGTACCGGTGATCAGGTGCGCCTCGGACCCCGACATGTCGCCACCGGACATGGCGTAGCCGGAGGGTGAAGCGCCGGCGAAGACACCGGTGGTGGAGCCTCGTAGGGAATCGGGAGCGATGCCCGCGGCCTCGACAGCCTCCCAGCAGATCTCCAGCAGGAGTCGCTGCTGCGGGTCCATCGCCAGCGCCTCACGCGGCGAGATGCCGAAGAAGCCCGCGTCGAACTCGGTGGCGTCGTCCAGGAACCCGCCACGGGCGACGTAGTCGCTGCCCTCCGAGCCGGGTGCGAGGCCGAACATCGCCTCCACGTCCCAGTCCCGGTCCGCGGGAAAGCCGGAGATGGCGTCCCCGCCCGAGGCCAGCAACCCCCACAGTTCCTCCGGTGTGCGGACCCCACCCGGAAAACGGCAGGACATGCCGACGACGGCGATCGGCTCCCGATCCCGCTCGGTGACCTCACGCAGCCGCGCCCGCGCCTTCCGCAGCTTCGCGGTCACCTGCTTGAGGTAGTCGAGGAGCTTCTCCTCGTTCTGCATGGTGGTCACACCCTTCGACCGGGTCTGGGGAGAGCGGGCTGGCAGTCAGTCCTGCAAGTGGGAGGCACCGGGACGCGGTCAGTCGTCCGGGTCGTTGAGCTCGTCGTCGAGAAGTGCGAACAGCTCGTCGGCGGTGGCGTCCTGGAGCGCACGCTGGGCGGCGGCATCCGGTGCCGCCTCAGTGGTCGAGGGGGAGCGGAACCGCTGGACCAGTGCCTCCAGCCGGGCGACGATCTCGGCGCGCGCGGCCTCGTCAGCGGGCGTGAGGTCGGCTGCCAGACGGTCGAACTCGTCGAGCACGGCGCCCTGGCCGGTGATCCGACCGGACAGCTCCGCCTGTAGGTACTCGGCGAGGGCCGTCGGGTTGGGGTAGTCGAAGACCACCGTCGACGGCAGCCGGACCCCTGTGGCTGCGTTGAGACGGTTGCGCAGTTCCACCGCGGTCAGCGAGTCGAAGCCGATCTCCCGGAACGCCTGCTGGGGAAGCACGTCACCGGTCGCGTGGTGGCCGAGCACCGCGGCTGCGTGCGACCGCACCAGCTCCACCAGTACGCGCCTGCGCTCCGCGGGCGAGGCGGACGCCAACCGCTGGGCCAGCTCGCCTTGTTCTGCGCTGGTCGTGCTCTGCTGGGTGTGGTCGTCCTGCGGCTCCTGGGCTTCAGGGAGGGTGTCCAACAGGGGGCGGGGACGGGCGGCACAGAAGACGGGCGCGAACTTCTCCCACTCCACGTTCGCCACCGCGAGGAACGTCTCGTCGTCCTGCAACACCTGACCCAACGCCGTGAGCGCCCGCTCGGTGTCCAGGAAGTTCATCCCCTGCCGCAACAACCGATGCGGCGTGACCCGACCAGGACTGTGATCCATCTGCGCATCCACCGCGTCCCAGTCCCGCGTGTTCCACACACCCCAGGCAATCGACGTACCCGGCAGACCACGCGCCCGACGATCCTCCGCCAACGCATCCAGATACGAATTCCCCGCGGCATAGGCGGCATGATCGTTACTGCCCCAGGTCGCCGAGATCGACGAGAACATCACGAACTCGTCCAACTCCAACCCAGCCGTCGCCTCATCCAGATAAGAAGCACCCGCAGCCTTCGCACCCAACGCAAGCCCCAGACCCTCCACCCCCGTCTCCTCCACACGCGCCAGATAAGGCGTGTTCGCCGAGTGCAACACCGTCGACAGGGCCGGACCCGTGCGCTGAACACGCTCGACCAGGCCGAAGACCTGCTCACGCGAACTGGTGTCACAGCACAGGACATCGACAGCCGTTCCACCATCAGCGACTGCGGCCGCAAGCTGGGCCACCGCCGGAGCCGAAGGGCCCGAACGGCTGGTCAACACCACACGCGAGGCGTCATGGTCGGCCAGCCACGGCGCGATACACACACCGATCGAACCCGTACCACCAGTCAACAAAACCGTGCCCCTGGGCGACCACGAACCCTCACCGTTACGTCGACGGCCGGCCCGCACCAAACGCCGCACCAGCACACCCGACGACCGCACAGCGACCTGGTCCTCCCGGCCATCAGCCACCACAGCCGCCAACCGGGCCCCCACCCGCTCATCCACCACCGACGGCAGATCGACCAGACCACCCCAACGATCCGCATGCTCCAAACCAACCGCACGCCCCAAACCCCACACCTGCGCCTGCACCGGACTGGTGGTCACCTCACCACCACCGGTCTGCACCGCACCACGGGTCACCACCCACAACGGCGCCGCAACACCCTGCTTCCCCAACTCCTGCACCAACTCCAGCGTGGCCGCCGTCCCCCGAGGCACCCACCCCTCACCCGGCAGCAACGACTCATCCAACGCCAGCAGCGACACCACACCCGCCACATCAGCAGCCGCCACCTGCCCCAGACCGGCCACGTCCACCCGAACGACCTCCGCACCCCTCTCGCCCAAGGCGCGCCCGATCACCTCAGCCTCATCACCACCACCGTCACCGTCGCCGCCACCGACCAGGAGCCACGTCCCCGACAGGACACCCGCACCCTCGCTCCCCGGCTGCCACACCACCCGATAACGCCAGTCCGCCACCAACGCATCAGTCTGCTCACGACGCCGCCACGCCGCCAAGGCCGGCACCACCGCACTCAAACTGCCGCCATCAACCTCAAGCGTCTCCGCCAGACCACCCAGATCACCACTCTCCACCGCAGCCCAGAACTCCGCATCGGCAGCAGGCTCGCCTCCGGCGGCCTTGGCAGTGTCCGGAACTGTTGACTCCGGCCAGAAGCGTCGACGTTGAAAGGCGTACGTCGGTAGGTCGACGGCCGTGCCACTGCCCACCACCGCCGACCAGTCGACGGGCACACCCTGGTTGTACGCCTCGGCGAAGGAGGTGAGCAGCCGGTCGGCCCCGCCGTCGTCACGACGCAACGTCCCCGTGACGACCACCCCCCGCTCTTCCAGACTGTCCCCCACCGCCGTAGTGAGCACGGGGTGCGGCGAGACCTCGACGTAGATGCCGTGCCCCCGGTCGGCGAGGCTCCGGATCGCCCGCTCGAACTCGACCGTCTCGCGCAGTGAGGCGTACCAGTAGGCCGCGTCCAGCTCCGGACCGGTGAGCGTCTCGCCACTCATCGCCGAGACCATCGGCACCTGACCCACGCGAGGGGTGATGCCGTCCAGGGCGGTCAGGATCTCCGCACGCAACTCGTCCACATGCGCACTGTGTGAGGCGTAGTCCACCGGGACCATCCGGGTGCGCACCGACTCCGGGCAGGAGGCGGCCAGTTCACGCAGCGCCTCCGGCTCGCCGGAAACCACTGTCGAACGTGGCCCGTTGACCGCCGCAACCGCCAACCGCTCCCCGAAACCAGCGATCCGCTCCCGCACCTCCTCCACAGACTCGCTCACCGACATCATCCCGCCACGCCCCGCCAGCGCCCGCAACGTCCGGCTGCGCAGCGCCACCACCCGCGCCCCGTCCTCCAGCGACAGAATCCCGGCCACCGTCGCAGCAGCGATCTCACCCTGCGAATGACCCACCACCGCATCGGGACGCACCCCAGCGGCCTGCCACACCGCAGCCAACGACACCATCACCGCCCACAACGCCGGCTGCACCACATCCGCAGCCTCGAAGCCATGCAGCCCGGCCAGGACGTCGTCCAACTCCCAATCCACCTGCGGGGCAAGGGCCCGGGCACACTCGGCCAACCGCGCCGCGAACACCGGCGACACCTCGGCCAGCTCCCGGCCCATACCGACCCACTGACTCCCCTGCCCCGGGAAGACGAACACCGTCCGACCGGCGCCGCCCGCCGCAGCCGTCCCGGTCACCACACCCGGGGCGGGCTGACCCGTCGCCACCGCCGCCAAGCCGGCCGACAGCTCCTCACGGCCGGAGCCCAGCACCACCGCACGATGCTCGAATACCGCACGCGTCGTCGCCAGCGACCAGGCCACATCACCCGGCTCCAGCTCCGGCCGCGCCAGGACGTGCTCACGCAACCGACCCGCCTGCGCCGCCAGCCCTGATGCGCCTCGACCGGTGACCGGCCATGGGACGGCGTGGGTGTCCGTGAGTACCGGCAGACCGTCCACGCCTTCCTCGTCCGGTGCCGACGGCTCGGACGGCGAGGCCGCCGTGGCCTCCTCCAGGATGATGTGTGCATTGGTGCCGCTGACGCCGAAGGCAGAGACCCCGGCCCGCCGCAGGCGCTCGCCGTCCTCGGCGGGCCACGCCACCGGCTCCTTCAACAGGGCCACGTTGCCGACCGACCAGTCCACGTGCGGCGACGGCTCCTGCGCATGCAACGTCCGCGGCAACACACCGTGCTGCAACGCCAACACCATCTTGATCACACCCGCCACACCACCAGCACACTGGGCATGGCCGATGTTGGACTTCACCGACCCCAGCCACAACGGCCGGCCATCCCCAGGCCGGTCCTGCCCGTAGGTGGCCAGCAACGCCTGCGCCTCGATCGGGTCACCCAGCGTCGTCCCCGTACCGTGCGCCTCCACCGCGTCCACGTCGGCAGCCGCCAACCGAGCGTCCGCCAGAGCCGCCCGGATCACGCGTCGTTGCGAGGGACCGTTGGGGGCGGTCAGCCCGTTGGACGCACCGTCCTGGTTGACGGCACTGCCCCGCACCACGGCCAGCACACGGTGACCGTTGCGCCGGGCGTCCGACAGCCGCTCCAGCACCAGCACACCCGCACCCTCACCCCAGCCGATACCGTCGGCCTCCGCCGAGAACGCCTTGCACCGCCCGCTGGAGCCCATCCCACCCTGCTGCGAGAACTCCATGAAGGCACCGGGGGTGACGAGTACCGCCACGCCACCTGCCAGTGCCATCGAGCACTCGCCGGAGCGCAGGGCCTGCACCGCCTGGTGCAGCGCCACCAGCGAAGAGGAGCAGGCGGTGTCGACCGTCACCGCCGGCCCTTCCAACCCCAGCGTGTAGGAGACACGGCCGGAGACCACTGCTGTGAGGCCGCCCGTCAGCAGGTACCCCCCGGCGCCCGCTTCGGACCCCGCCAGCTCACCGGTGTAGTTGGAGTTACTTGCGCCGATGAAGACGCCCGTGTCGGAGCCCTTCAGCGACAACGGGTCCAGTCCGGCCCGCTCGACGGCCTCCCAGGCCACCTCCAGCAGCAGACGCTGCTGCGGGTCCATCGCCAGGGCCTCACGCGGCGAGATTCCGAAGAACCCCGCATCGAACTCGGGGACGTCGTAGACGAACGCACCCTGCCGGGCGTATGCCTCTCCGGCGATGACGTCCTCTCCGCCGTAGGTCTGCTCGAACTCGTCCCAGCCGCGGTCGGTGGGGAAGCCGGAGACCGCATCGGTGCCGGCAGTGAGCAGCTCCCAGAACTGCTCGGGGCCCGTCACGCCACCGGGGTAGCGGCAACCCAGACCGACGATCGCGATCGGCTCCCGCTTCCCGGCCTCCAGCTGCTTGACCCTCTTACGGGTCTGGTAGAGGTCGGCGGCCAGCTTCTTCAGGGTGCCGAGCAGCTGCTTGTCACCGGCCTGCGCGCTGTCTTCGGCCTGCGCCCCAGTGGTCATCAGGAAAGCCCCAATTCGTTGTTGATGAAGTCCAGGACCTCGCTGGCGGAGGCGTCCTCCAGACGCCCCGATACGGCCTGCTCTTCGCCGGCCTCTTCCTCGCCCTCGTCCTCCAGCCATCGGGAGAGCAGGGTCTGCAGTCGTGTGGTGACTTCACGGTGGAGTTCGCCGCTTCCCGTGGTGTTGTCCAGGGTGGCTTCGAGGCGGT
>NZ_JBHWGP010000006.1:0-47766 GCF_042733155.1 Streptomyces sp. NPDC059740
CGGGTACAGAGGGCGCGGGGCGCCCTCTGACAGACCGTCAGCGCGGAGCGCTGACCGGCCGGCCAAAGGCCGGCCGTGGAGCCGGCCCGCGGGGCGGGCCGGGGGCCGGTGGGTGGTGCGGCCGTGAATCCGGTTCCGGTTTCCGGGGGTTGGGGTTACTGAATGGCTGGCTAGGGGGTGAGGGGTCTGGCCCTGTCTTTTCCTGCCGGTTTTCGTGGGGTTTCTCGGCGGGTTTTCCGGTGTCCGGCTGGTGTGTTGACTGCCGGTTTCCTGCTTTCCTGCCGTGCGAGTCCAGTATAGGCACCCGATGCGGGTGAAAGCAAGTTATGCAACGGGGAATTGACGGGACGTCGGCCCCGGGCATGCCCGCCGGGCGGACGGTGGGGGCCGTGCGGCCCGCTGTGCGCCACAGGCCCCAGTTTACGGGGCAGTTGGCAGTCAGGGAAGGGCGGCGGCGGGTACGGGCGGGAGAACGGCACCAGGGGCATTCGGGGGCGCATCCCGGGGGCGTTAGATTCACCGGCCCCGGATTGGCGGGGCGTTAGAATCGGCAACTTCCGGGCGGGGGCGGCGGGGCGTCACCGTTAGATTCGCGAGGCTTTCAACGCGCCCGCGCGCGGGTGGCGTTAGATTCGCGCGCCGGTCCCGCACGGGTTCCGGGGTGCCGATTCCGGGGCGTTAGATTCGCGCGTGATTCGATGCGGGCCGAGCGCGCGAGGGCGCTTTCGCGGGCGTCCGCGCCGGACAGCTCGGGGCGGCGGGACCGTCGGGGCGCGGGGGCGGGCGGCTCGCGACCGGAGGCCGGGGCGGACGTCAGGGCTGGGTGAAGTTCCTAAACGGAGCGCGGTTCGTAGAAGCGTAGAAGGGGACTCCCCCTCTGGCGTTGCACGTTCTCTGTTCATCGTGTACTGTAGTTATCACGAGGTCGGGAGAACGAGCCGGCCGAGAAACCAACCCGCTGACCCTGATGGAGGGGATCTTCATGTCCGGTACCCAGACGTTCACCACCCCGGCCGGTGCCACCTACTCGTACACCGTCGAGACGGGCGAGAACGGCGAGGCGGTCTACGACCTGTCCCGCGTCTTCCAGGACGCGGTGTTCCCGATCGGCACGGTCGTGGTCCACCCGAACTACGAGCTGGACCCGGCCGTCCCGGGCCTGCTGAACATCCAGTTCGGCAAGGGCAGCATCGACCGCCACGAGCGCACCGACGTCCCGATGCTGGGCGACGGCAACCAGCCCTACGTGGTCGGTCACCACCTGGTCAACCCGGCCGACCTGACCACCGAGACGGACACCGACACCACGCCCCTGATCAACTTCCGCCGGGTCCTGCTCGCGGCGGCCTACCCCACCAACGCCCCCTCCGAGCGCGCCACCAAGGAGACCTTCACCAAGGTCCAGGACCTCATCACCGCCCTGGTCACCACCTACCAGAACGACAAGAACACCCCCGCCCGCGAGGCCGCCTACGCCAAGTTCCTCGACGCCAAGCGCGCCGAAGCCGTCCAGCACGACATCGACAAGATCAACGCCAAGATCCAGGCCCTCCAGCTCGCCAAGGCCGAACTCACCGACAAGCTCAACGGCTACAAGACCGCGTAACTCCCGCCAGGGCAGGGCGGGCCCCCGCACCCCCTCCAGGGGCCCGCCCTCCCGGCGCGTTGCACATCCGTTTTCCATCGTGTACTGTAGTCATATCAGCCGGGCCGTCGGGGCCGGCATCAGTCCACCCCTGGGAGCCTCCATGTTCGCCCTGTTCCGCCGCTCCGCGAAGGCTGTTGCGCCCTCCCCCGCAAAGACTGCCGAACAGGTCGTGCTCTGCCCGGAGACCGGGCTTCCGTACGGCGAGCCCGGGTCGAATGAGCGGCTGGCCTGGATCTTCGCCATGAACGACTTGGAGGACGCGCGGGAGCGTGCCCTTTCTTCCGGATTCACTGCCTGAACTTCCACATACTCCCGGTCCGGGGTCCACCCCCCCCAGCCCCGGGCCGGGTTCGGTGCCGTAGCTCAGATGGACAGAGCGCGCCCCTGCGGAGGGCGAGGCCATGGGTTCGATTCCCGTCGGCACCACCAACCACCCAACCTCTATGCACCACTTCACACGCGAACGGGAGATCTGATGAATGAGCCGGTGATCGGCCGTAGGACTGGGGTCGTGCTGGGGCTGCTGCTCGGTGTCGTGGCGCTCGCGGTTCCCGTTGCGGCTCTCCTGACCCTGCCCGGCGAGGTGGCCGGGGGTCTCCGGAACGCGTCGGTCGTGGTCGTCTCGCAGGATGGCCGCTGCCGGTAGAAATGCCCTGCGACCCCGCCAGACTCTCCCCGGCGACGGGGAGTTGGCCGCGCCCTTGGGGGGCGGCTCCCTGGGGCGCGTCATACGGCCCCAGGGCACACTGACTCCGTCTGTGCCGTCCGCGCCCGTCCAACGGGCTCCGGGTGGGTACGGGTGGCGCGGACGGGTCACAATGCGCCGTAGCTCAGTTGGCAGAGCGCGCCTCCTATAAGGGCGATGTCACGGGTTCGAGCCCCGTCGGCGCAACCGTTGCTTATTCGAGTATCAGCCGGTAATGTAGTCATTGCGAGGGCGGGAATCGTCCGCCTCGCCCAGCGGCTCAGGCCGCCCTACTTCCCACTCCGCGCCGAAGGGCCTTCCATGACGCACTCTGCTGCTATCGCGACCGACTGGTTCAAGTACACCGGCGCCACCGGGCAGGGCCTCACAGAAGCCCGCATCGTCGATGCCCAAGCCGCTCACAACCCCACCGAGCACCACGCTGACGGCTCACGCACGATCACCTTCGAGCGGACCGGACGCACGGTCACGTACTACCCGGCCACCCCGGACGACGTGACCGCGATCATGGATGCGAACCGCGCCAAGATCGACGGCAACGACCGCTTGGGGAAGGCTGTGTCGGCCGCGCTCCGGGCCGCCGGGGTCCAGATGGCCCGGTGGATGCGGCCCGGGGGGAGCGGTGTCTACGTCCACACCGGGGGCAGTTGGGTGAAGGTGTTCTGGTGGCACGCCACCGAGAAGGAGCAGCGCACCGCCCCGGCCCCCTGGATCGAGGAGAACAACGGCGGCGTCCGGGTCGAGGTGGCCGCAGCGTTGTTGCACGCCGGGTTCCGCTTCACCGACGACGGGTCCGACTTTGAACTGACCTACGACAACAACCGGCACGTCTGAGCTATGGCACTGAAGGGACATCCGATGGACGACGACAAGATGGCCGCTCTTCTGGCCCGCGCAGCGAGCGGCGACATGACGGCCGCCGCCGCGTTCCAGCGGGCACGAGCGGCCCGTGTAGACGCGGGCGAGCGCTTCCGTGCCAGCGGGCGGGCCGCAGCGTGGCGGATGATCCGCGCGAGTGAGTGATCCTGCCCCTCCCCCCTCCGCCTCTCCTCTGCGCCCCGCTCAGCGATCCGCTGGGCGGGGCCGCAGGCGTTCCCGGGTCCGCCGCTGTCTGTCTGCTCGGTCTCCGCCTGGTTCGTGGTCTGTGTCCGGTCCTTCGTCGCTGTCCTGCCTGTCGTCTCATCTGTTCGGCTTGTTGCTTCGGTGTGTGTGGTGCTTCGGTTTGTTCTTCTGTTCTTCTGCTTCGGCTCTTCGGCTTGATCGTGTTGGTGTGCTCTTCGTTTTCCTCGGTTCGGCCCGTCCCTGTTCCCTGCGTCCGTGTTGGTTGCTGTCGCCGATCTTGTGTGCCCGCCGGCTGTCGCCCTTCCGTTGTTGGTCTGTTGTTCTTCGCTGGGTCCTCAATGCCCTTGGGGGTCTCGTAGAGAAGTAGTCGGCGCGGCTGGCCCCCCTTGACCGGGCCTGTGACGTGCGGCTTCTCCCGCCCGGCTCGGATTGATGAGGCGCCTCGTAGAGCGCCTCGTAAGGCGCCTCGTGGGACGCCTCGTAGAGCGCCTCGTAAGGCGCCTCGTAGGGCGCCTCCGTTGCGGGGCCTCCACGGCCTGCGTTCCGGGCTGTGCGACGTGGGGGGTGATTTCTCCCCCCCTCCTTGACACGGCGCAGGGCTGAGAAATCTCCCCTCCCGGCGTGTTCGCTTCGGCCACCGGGAGGGGTGATTTCTCCCCTTCTCCCAGGTGGGGGAGAAGTCTCCTCCCTTTGCCTCGCCTCGGGGTGCCGACCGGGGGGAGAGAATTCTCTGTGACGGTGGGGGAGATTTCTCCCCCACCGAGGGGGGAGAAATCACTGGGCCTACGGTCGGGCGTCAAGCTGGTTGTAGGGCCCTGGGGTGCAGGGGGATCGGTGGCGGCGCGTGGTCGGAGCTGCCGGGATCAGTCGCCCCGGGGCGGCGAGAGTTCGCGGTCGTCGTCCGGGGTTCGGCCGTCGAGGCAGAGGTCACGGTATCCACGGGTGTAGGTGTAGCCGTGGCCGTCGCAGGTGGCGCAGTCGGCGGCATGTCCGGTGGTGGTGCCGAGGCAAGCGATCGGTTCTTGGTGGACAGGCGTGTAGATGCCGTCACCGTGGTGTTCCCAGGTGAGTACGGTGAGGATCTCTCCGTCGCCGGCGCACCCGCCTGCGCAGTCCTGAGGGTGGGGGTCTTCGTCTTCGTCGTGGTCGTCGAGGTCGTGGAGGGCGTCCAGGAGGTAGGCGCGAGCGTCATGGTCGTTGAGGGTGGGCCGACCGTCGAAGGTCCGCAGGGTGTGGCCGGCCTGAGCGGCCGCGGCGGCGGTCGCGGTGTCCGCCGGGGCTGCCGATGAGGCCCAGTCGAGGAGGATGCCCCGGGTGATCAGGTGTCGGCGCCTGTCGTCCGTCACGTCGATGTGGGGGAACTGGGGCGAGCGTCCCAGGGCGGCCCAGGTGTAGGTGTCGCACATCTGGTGAACCAGCCAGGGCGCGGCGCGGTGGCTCGGCAGCGGGCTCTTCTGTGCAGGGGTGGTGGACGTCTGGGTGAGGGCGGCGGCGCCGTTGGTGTGGCCGTGTGCGAGGCCGTGTTGTGTGCGGAGGTGGTCGAGGCCGTTGCGAGGGTGGTCGTGGAGGTCCAGGCCGTCGGCAGCCCGGAGCAGTTCCCCGTAGTCGCGGGCGGCTTCGTACAGGTCGGGGTCCTGAGTGCGCAGGGCGAGTACGTCGCACAGCGCGCCGAGGTGGAGGAACCGGTGGCGGCGCAGTGTGGGGACGAAGCTGCTGTCGGGGGTGTGCTCCAGGGTGTAGGCGAGCTGGTAGTGCGCCCAGCGCGCTTCGAGGAGCAGGCGGGTGATGGACGGGCGCTCTCGGCGGTAGGCGCGAATGATGTGCTCGGGCTGCAGGGTGGTGGGCATCTCTGTCTCCTGGGTGGTGGTTCGTTGATCCGCGGTGGCCAGGGCGCTGCCGCCGGGTCGTTGGCTTCCCCGGTTCGCGCAGGGGTGTACGCCGGACGCTTCGCTCCCGGGCCGGTGTCTCGTCGGCGGGGCGATCGGGAGATCCGGTCGGGAGCGGGCGTACGGCCCTCGGCTGGGGCGCAGTTCGGTCAGCCGGTGGTGGTGACCGTGCAGGCGAGATCGACGGTGAGTTCCGCGTCGTCGTCGGGGCGCAGCAGCGTGGCGAGGGTGCCGAGCGCGGCGGATAGCACCTCGTCGTTCAGGTCGACGGCCGTGGGGGTGTCGTGTTCTTCGTCGTACAGCTCTACGTCGCGGAGACGGTAGTCGGCGTGGCTCATGCCCAGCTTGGAGCGGCTGGCGTCGAAGACGGCGTGGGTGTAGCGGCGGCCGGTGGCCGGCGCCAGGAGGTGGAGCCGGCGGGCGATCGTGTTGCGCAGGGCGTTTTCCTCGGCTTCGGCGACGGTCTCACGCAGCTCGGTCAGCATCTCCAGGTCCACGCTGTCCAGGAGCCGGCGCAGTGCGGCCCTGCGGGTCCGCGCGCGGGCGTGGACGACGGCGGCCTGGGCGCAGCACTGTGCGCGCCAGCACGTGCACCGGTGGCAGTCGAGGCAGTCCTGTGCCCGGTCGCAGCCGCATCGGCAGTCGAACGGACGGCAGTGCTGCCGGTGTTGGGGCTTCGGTGTGCTGCGGATGGCGGCCAGGGAGCGGGACAGCTCGGTGAAGTCGCGGTCTTCGTCCACGAGGTTGGCGGCGAGGGTGTGGCCGTTGTCGCGGAGCATCGCGGCGAGTTCGTCGCAGGTCTCGCGGCGCACGATGAGTGCGTGCGCCTCGACCTGGGCGCCGAGGAGCATGGGGAAGGGGGCCGGGTCGGAGGTGGCATCGGGGGCAGTCATGGTCTGGCTCCGGTTCGCGGGGGGGTGTGGTTGCGGGGTCGGGGTGGCGTGGGTAACTGGTCGCGTGGCAGCGGGTCGCCGGGGTGAAGGGCGCAACGTCGGGCCATGGCTCGTGGTCCTGTCGTGGTGTGGGTCAGATGAGGTCGAGGGTGGGCAGCAGCCCCCACCCTTCGTGGGGGAGGTGCCAGGTGCTCTGGCCGTTGGGCCAGTTCCAGGCCGTGGTGAAGTGGTGGAACTGGGGGGTGAGTTCGACCTGCATGTGGGTGCGCCAGCCCCAGAGCCGGTCTCTTCTGATGTCCGGGTCGGTCACGGTCATCTGGACGCCGAGGTTGCTGACGACGGGGTCGCCGGCTTGGACGCGTTCGAGGAGGGCGGCTTCTACGTAGATCTTGGCGTTGCGAAACCGTGCGTAGAAAGCGGACCGGCGTTGGATGGCGAGGTGTGTCTGCCGCGTTGCTCTGCCCTCGGCGAGGGTGCCGTGGAGGCTGAGGAGTCGGCGGTAGTTGCGGAGGTACGTCGTGCGTTGGGCAGCGGGGTGCTCGGGCGTGGAGAGCATGTCGGTCGCCTCCAGGCGGAGGGTGTCGAAGACGTCCGCCCGGTGGAGGCAGAGGGCTACGTCCCCGCCGAAGGGTGTGGCGTAGACGCGCACGACCGTGGATCGGGCGCGGTAGGGGCCGCAGACGGTCCGGCCGAGCCAGGGGGAGTCGGGGACGGGGTGGAGCTGGGGCTGGGTGAAGTGCGGGTAGGGGTCGACCTCGTCGGTCGGCAGCGGCGGCACGGGCTCGGTCTCCTTGGGGTTGTGGTGCGTCCAGATCAGACGTGGTCGTGAAGGTCGGTTGTGTCGTAGGTGTGCTTGGAGACCTTGATCCAGCCCGTGCGGTCGTCGTCGCGGAGCTTGAGCTTGTACTGGCCGGGTTCCCATCGCTTGCCGGTCTTCTTGCGGCCGACGTACTCCTGCTGGCACTGCTTCGTCGGCTGGGTGCCGCCGCTGGAGGAGCCTGACGAGTTGGAGGTGGTGCCGCCGGTCGCGCGCGGCTTGTTGAGCGTGCCGCCGCCTGTCGTCGAACCGCTCGTCTTGCCGGAGCTGCTCTTCCCGGTTCCGCCTGAGGTGAGGCTCTTGCTGCCACCGCCGCCGGTGGTGGTGCTCCTGCCGCCGGTGCCGCCCACCGTGCGGCCGGAGAGGGACATGGTGAAGGCGCTGGTGTGGATGTCGGTGCACTTGTCCCGGTAGATGTTCTTGTACTCCTGGACCCAGTAACCGGCGTGGCCTTCCTTGTCGATGACCTCGCCGTGCCGGAGGGGTTCTTGGGAGCAGCCCGTCAGAAGGAGGAGAGCAGCGGCGGCCGTCGAGGTGAGGGCGAGGGAACGGGCGGTGGGCACGACGGTGTCTCCTGGGCGTGTGTGGGTGTGCTCGTCTGCTACAGGTGTCGAGCGCGAGCGGCGTGTGACACGGGGCGGAAGATCACCCCGGCAACATCAAATTACATTTTGAGACTCGAATATGCAACACCTAGCGGGAGTTCGGCCCCCGCCGACCGGATGGCCGCCCCGGGACGGCAACCGTGGCGCGCGGGTGTGTCTCCCGCCGGGTCGGCTCACTTCCCAAGGTGCTCAACCCGCCATGCCGATGGCCCTCTTTCCGGGTCCGGCACGATGCGCACCCCGCTCTTCGCCGGGTCTCCGCCCCCGGAGAGCAGCGGAGAGCGGTGCGGAGAGTCCGCAGGTCGGCGACGCTCTCCGCGTGCGGAGAGCGGCCCGGAGACCGTGGATGGGGATTCGGCGGAGGAGGGCAAGGGAGGCAGCTCGTCCCGGTGCACACCGGCCCGCCCTGCCTTGCCCCTGGCGCGGAACTTACGGGACGGGTCGTAGCCGGCCTGGAGCAGCTGCCCGCGCAGCTCCTCATCGCTGGCGTCCTGGAGACCGGGGAGCCGCTCTCGCATGGCCGGCCGGAGGTCCTGCAGGTGGACTCCGTTGTCCGTTCCGATCAGCTCCCGGAGCAGGGCGGTGAGAGGGTCTTCCACGGGCCCTTCCGCAGGAGGCTCGACGTCCTCCTCGGCGGTCTCCCGTGCGGCCTGGGCCGTGGCCGTCCCGCCGTCGGCCGGGGCGACGGCCGAAGGGCCCGCCGGGTCGGCCGCCGGAGCGTGGGCGGGCGGCTTCAGCACATCGGCCAGGCGGTCCGTCAAGGAGCGCGCTGCTGCCCTGGCCTGCTTGGCCGACGGCTTGGTGGCGCCCTTGGCCGGGCGGGTGCGCAGGACCTGGGTGGCCCATCTCTCCGCGATCACGGCCGCCGCCGGCCAGGCCGGGAGCAGGGCGAGCGGCACCAAGGGGTAGACGGCCGCGGTGTGCGCCGCGGTGTAGACGACCAGGCCGGGGATCACCAGCAGGCGGGTCACCGGCGAGACCTTCGGCGCGACGTCACCGGTGAACCACGCCCTCCCGACTGTCAGGAGAACGCGTGTCCCGGTGCGCAGGGGCGTCCACAGGAAGCGCGGGACGCCGGCCAGGCGCCGCGCGATGCGGCGGCCGGCCGTGCTGGTGACCTCGGCAACCAGCGAGCCGAACTCCGCTGCCGTGCTGCGGTCCACAACGACGTACGGGCGAAGGTCCGGCATCGCCAGCGCGCGACGGGGAGCGTCGTCCTGCCCCTGCTCTTCCGCGCTGTCGGTGTCCTGTTCCTGAGGAAGGACGTCGTCGATCGTCCCGGCCGTGGGAGAGCTCGTCGTGCTGGCGTCGTCCCCCTGCGGGATCGTCCCGGAGGCCGAGTCGTCGTCCGGGATCGGGCGCAGGTGTGGCAGGGCGGTCATGAGCCGATGCTCTGTGCGATCGCCGAGATGCGGTCGGCCAGCTGTCCCCATGGGCCGGCGGCGCCGGAGGCCACATAGAAGAGGAAGAGGAAGAGCATCGAGAAGCCCCGGCGGCTGAGCTTCTTGAACAGGGCGAGCGCCACAAGGACGCCGGCCAGCGCCGGCATCGTGAGCTTCGGGAAGGCTTTCCCGATCAGGCTGATGATGTCGTTGACGAGCGAGGAGACGGTGTCGAAGGGGAATCCTGCGGCCACGAACGCCGCGCCGGCGATGGGCGGGAGCAGGACGCACGCCCACCACGGCAGGGGGCCGGCCTTCCCGTTCTCGTTGTCCTTCGTGCCGAACCACAGCACGACGGTGAGGATGGCGGCGACTCCGAAGACGCCGACGCCGGTGAGGAAGCTCATGGGGTGTTTCCGTTCCTTACGGTGCGGCGACGTCAGAACGTCATCTGGGAGATGGGGGTGGGGTCGCCGTACATCGCCACACCGGCGACGAGGCAGGCGGACGGGATCCGGGCCGCCCAGGCCAGGGGCCAGATCCACTTCCGTGCCCGGTAGTCCAGGAGCAGGACGCCTGCCGCGATGCCGTAGCAGGTCCAGCTGTAGAAGTCGTTGAGGGTGGGGTGTTCCCTGACCAGGAAGGCGACGCCGTCGCGGACCCACTGGGGCCAGCCGCGCCAGAACCCCACGCCCAGTGCGCTCCCGGAGTAGAGCAGCCAGGTGACCTGGGGCGGTGTGGACCGGATCGCCTCGATCAACGAGCGGCGATCCGGCGCCGGCCGGATGATCTGCGCGATGCCGGGGGCGGCAAACGGCGGGCGGCCGGCCCGCCAGGGGCGGTGGCGCTGCTGTGCCGTCTTCTTCAGTGCCTCGGCCCTGCGCCGCCGGCTCGGGGCAGCCGGCTCGTCGCCGTTCTCCTCGGACTCCTCGCCAGGTTCGGGGGCTTCGTCTCCCGGCGTCTCCCCGGCACCGGCTTCGCCTGCGTCGTTCGCGGCGTTGCCCACCCACGTGCGTACGCGGTCGCGCAGCCGCGGGCGGCCGGCGACGGGGTCCTCCTGGACCACGTCGTCCTCCGGCTCCCTTTCCTGCTCGTGCTCCGGCTCTGCCGGCTCGTCGGCCTCGTCCGGGATGGTGAGTTCGGGCTTGTCGGGCAGGCGCCAGTCCGGCAGGCGGGCGGCGCCGAGCTGGGAGGCGGTGCTCGCGGCCGGTTGCCGGTCCGAGGGTCGCTCGTCGGCAGGTGGCCGGCCTGGCGCCGCGGTCACCGTGGACTGCGGTGCGCCCGGGCCCGGGTCTGCGGGACGGATGTCGTCGGCAAGGGGCTCGGCGTAGCCGACCGGGCGCGCGCCGACCTTGGCCAGCATGCGGCGGATCAGCTTCTCGTCCGCTCCGACACGGTGGTGCCCATGTTCGGCAGCGGTGGGCACATGGCCCGCCGAGGCGCGGCGGGCACGCCGTGTGCGGCTCCGGACCCGTGTGAAGGGGGTGTCGCTCATCGAGCGGTCCTCCGCTCAGCGTCGGGGCGCGGCACAAGAGCCAGGTGCCGGCTCCTCCGCGTTGCGCGAGCGGGCTGTGCGGGGCGCGGACGGGCCGATGTCCGTCGGTCCCGGGCGATAAGGGCGAGAGCTTCGTTGACGTGCTCATCGAAGGTGGTCATGGGGTGCGGTCCTCATGGTCGTGCTCGCGGGCAGCATCACGGCGCCCTGCGGAGCGTCGCGTCAGGGCTGCCGGGCGCCGGCGCCGGCGGGGACGAGGAGGCCATTGCCGAGTTGCGCGTAACCGTCGCCTGCGGCCTGGTCGAGGCCTTCGTCCAGCAGCTGCTCCGCGGCGAAGGTGCGGGCGGGGAGCAGGAGGGGGCGGACGGCTTCGGCCGGCTGGAGGCCGTTGCCGACCGCGACCGCTACGTCGAAGTGGTCGAGCCGGTCCTCGGCGGCCTCACCGTCGGGCGCGGCATGGGCCTTGAGCGCCTCGGGCAGCCACTCACGCTGTGTCCTCAGGAACCGCTTCGCCCGCTTGTTGCCGATGCCGAGGGCACTGGCGCACTTGTTGATGCCCCAGGCGAAGGCACCGTCATCCCCGCGTGGCACGGTCGCAATGAACGCGGCCATGACCTCGTCGTCGGTCTTGTGGTCGGTCAGTGCCGACTCATCCCTCGGTGTGTCCTCAGACGGGTGGGGCCCGGTCGCATCTGCCTCGTCACCGGCGTCCGACACGTCCTCGTCCTCACCCATCCCCGCTGTGAGCTGGGGGTTCTCTTCGCCGCCCGGGTGGGATGGGCCGGGAGGATGAGGCGCGGCATGCTGTGGGGGGATGGCCGGGATGGTGCCGATCAGGGTGGCGCGGAGCTGGTCGAAGGCCTTGGTGGTGCGCAGGTTCATCCCCGCCATGTCCGTCTGAAGGACACGCATCTGCAGCCGGGCGACGACCCGCTCCAGGACATGGGTGTCGGAGCATCCCGCCCGTTCGCTGGCACGCTGGGCACGGGTGTCGGCATGGATCTCGGCCAGACGGTATGCCCAGCGGGTCATCCCGCCGGCGTGCTTGACCGCCTCTTGTGCGCGGCGAAGCCGGTACCAGCGGTAGGCGGCTCTGCCGACGCGGACGTCGGCGGTGGCTTCTTCCTGCGACAGGTCCTGGCGTGCGGCGAGCAGCAGCGCGACGCGGAAGGCTTCGACGGGATGGAACAGGCGCACCAGGGCGATGCGGCGGTCGGGGCGGCCGCGCCCGGCGCGGGCTGCGCGGCGTTCCTCAAGCGAGCCGATTTCCCAGAGCACGGCGGCCAGCACCGGCCATACGGCGCGGACGGCGGAGCCGAGCGGGGAGGCGGCCTCGGCGGCGGAGAAGACGGCGCTGATGCCGGCGAGGACCCAGAAGAGTGTTCCGGACAGGCCCGGGCCTTCGCCGGCGCGGGCGCGGCGGCGCGCTCGACGTCCGCAGACCATGGCGGCGACGTCCAGGGCGACGAAGGGCAGGAGGTCGAAGGGATCGGTCAGGCCCATCTGGTGGCGGCCGACCCTGCGTAGCCCGGTGGCCGACAGCGCGGCCGCGGCTGCGGCGATGACGACGGTGAGGACGTCCTCGATGCGGCGGCCGCGACGATCGGCGGCCGCGGCGCGTTCGTCGTCGCTGAGCGTGGCCATGGCGACCCGGTGCCGGCGGACGGCGATGGCCGGGCCGATGGTGAGGACGAGCGCCCCCAGGACGAACTGCCAGCTACCCAGGAGCTCGGCTGCCGCCCCGCCGCGGGGGACGAGGTCGTAGATCACGGGGAATCCCTCCTGGCGAGGAAGTCGGCCGCGTCGGCGGCACGGGGGTGCAGCTGCTCGCCGCCGGGCGGCGCCGGGTCCTGGGTGATCCACGCCCGGTAGGCGTCGCGCTCGAGGGTCACCTGGCGGAGCTGGGCCAGGAGCAGCATGGTGAGGGGGTGGATGCTCGGTGCCTGCGCGCCGGCCGGGACGAGGACGGGCAGTAAGACGGCGTCGTCGCGGCGGGCGAGGGAACTGACCAGGGCGCGGGTGAGGGCGCGGCCGTCGGCGGCGGGGCTCATGCGGCCTCCGTCCAGCCGGCGTTGCGGCGGTGGGCGGCGACGAGCTCGTCGCGGCGCTGGAGGGCCTTGGTGACCGCGAGGCGGTTCTTCTCGCGCTTGTCGGCGGGCACCGATCCGCCGAGGTACTGGCCGGCGAGCCGCTGTACCTCGGCCGCCGCGGCAATCCGGGCCTGCTGCGAGGAGGCAGCGTGCTCGTCCTCGGCGCGGGCCGCGGCGACACGGTCCGACTCCGCCGCCAGGCGCCGCTCGAGCTCTTCCGGCACGAGGCCGCCGCGGATCCCGACGGTGTCG
Organism: Streptomyces sp. NPDC059740; assembly: GCF_042733155.1. NCBI lineage: Bacteria > Bacillati > Actinomycetota > Actinomycetes > Kitasatosporales > Streptomycetaceae > Streptomyces > Streptomyces sp. NPDC059740. Next base: position 12,837 of record NZ_JBHWGP010000006.1, read on the forward strand.
TCGTCGCGCAGCGCGAGCTCGGCGCATGCCGCACGTACCGGGCACACGGTGCAGTGGTCGCGGACCGTGCGGGCGCGGCGCTGCTTCCACTCGTCGTCCGGCTCGCCGTCCTCCTGGTAGAAGTCGTTGACGTCCGGACGGACCGCGTGGCACACCGAGTGGGTGAGCGCGCGGCGCAGCTGAGGAGCACGGAACTGCTGGGTGACAAGGTCGCCGTCGTCGCCGGCGAGGTATCCGCCGGCGACGAGGCTGTCGATCGGCTCGGTTCCGGCGATGTATCGAGCGATATCGGCTTCGGCCGGTTCACCAGTCGGGCTCGGGGGCAGCTCGTGGGCTGCCATCATGGTGTTCACGCGTTCTCATCTCCTGTGACGGATGTGCGAGATGAGGCGCTGCGGCCTCCCGGGGGTACCAGCCCCGGGGGCCGCTTGCTTTTCCACGCCCCATCTGACTTAACTGACTGCGTCAGATGAGTCAGATAATGCATGGCGTTGCCGATCACGTCAAGCAAGGAGGAGCCCGTGGATCACATGGCCAGGGAGCAGTGGCTGGTGCGGCAAGATGTGGGCATGACGTCCCATCACCCGCACGAACGCGCCGCGGCGGCACTACGAGCCGACATCACGGCGGGCACGTTTGCACCCGGAGAAGCCTTGCCGGGGCAGCGGGAGTTGGCCGACAGGTACGGCGTCGCACAGAACACACTGGGTCAGGCACTGCGGCTCCTCGAGGCCGAGGGGCTGGTCGAGATGGCCCCCCGGCGCAGAACGCGGGTCCTACAGCCCTTTCCCCATCTGGAGGTCCGCCTGTCCGGCGACGGCCACCTCCACCCCGTCGACGCGGACAGCCTCGGCCACGCCGACCTGCAGGCCGGCGCCAGGGCCGTCGACGAGCGGGCAGCCGAAGCGCTCCACCTCCCGCCTGGTGCGCGGCTCTTCGTCCACCGGGCCACCCTGCTCCACGCCGGGACGCCCTGGGCCCTGCAGACACTCCTCACCCCGACCGCGATCGACGCGCCCGACGGCGGGGACGCCGCCGCCATGGAACCCTTCGTCACCAGCGCCACGGGACAGGAGACGGCACACAGCAGCCGCTGGTCCGCGCGGCCCGCGACAGCCGAGGAGAACAGACTGCTCAGGGGACACGGCCTCACAGTCCTGGAAGTCCGGAGAGTGGGCTTCATCGACGAACGCCCTAATTCCTACCTTCTGACGGTAGTTAGGGCAGATCGGATGACAATCGTCACCGAAAGCGGCAGTTGAGCACTTCCTCGCCCAACTCACCCTTTCTGTCGCACTATTTCCACGCTCCGGATACGGCCCAACGACAACGGTCCGGATGCGTGTGCGCGGCCCCTTACAGGGGATAGGGTGGCTTCCGCTTGATCCACTACGCCTCACCCCGGGGCCCAGGCGCGCAGCGCCCAGTCAGGGCCCCGGTGAACCGAGAAGGCGGTTCTCTGATGACCAGCACCGTGCAGTTCCGCACCCCGGGCGAGTTTCGCGCGGCGTGCGTGACACTGCTGCGGATCTCTCCCGGTGCGGTCCGATCCGAGCGCATGGAGCAGTCCCCCGGGAAGGGGGAGTCGATCATGTCGTAGCAACCGCCGGGCGGGCGCCTCTAGCAAAGGCCGCTCCTCGCCCTCTCCGCCGGCTTCGGAGCTAGCAACTCCTCTGCCGGCCGTCACCGCTCAGTCCCGGGTTAGCGGCCCAGTCCGAGCGAAGGCCAGACCGAAATGGTCCGGCAATCACTGCCCTCCAGCAGCAATCCCCCCGAAGGGGTTCGTCGTTTCCCGGGGCGACCCGGGAGAACGGGGTCCATCTTGCAGTACAGCCATGCCCTTTGTCAGCTCGGACGCCCCCATTGCCCGGCGTCCGCGGCGATATTTCGCCCATCCGTGACGACACCGCCACATGTTGTGTCCGCCTGGCCGGCTCGCACGGCATCGGGAACCCTGGCGCGCGGCGCACTCGTCCCTCCCCCCTTGACCAGGTCTGGTCGGCACCCCTTGACCAGGGGTGCCGCCTCCTCGGCTGCGGGCCCGGGAAGGCGGCCGTTCCCAGCTCTGGTCAAGGGGGCCGGCCGCGGTCTTGAGCACCCCCTTGACCTGCAGGTCACAGGGCCTTCGGGGAATTCCTCAAGCCGGCTGTCACACCGCCGGGCTTTTCGACACCCGTAGCAGCTGAAGGCCTCGCTCCTTCAGCTTCCGTCCGAGTGCCTTTGGCCAGACCCCAGACCGCGCGTCCTCCGAGGACGCCGTCGAGACCCAGCGCGCCCAGGTCGCCGCCTTCGCGGCACCGGTGTGCCAGGAGAAGCGTGCCCCGCACAGCAGCAGTACTCACCGCCCCGCCCCCAGCGGGCGCTGTCGCGCGCCCGCCGCGCCGCCAGCGGGTCAAGGTGCCCCTGCGCCTGATCACCACCCCGCAGTACGCCGATGTCGCGGTGAGCGTGTACGTCAAGATCGCCGCGCTGGGCTCCCGCCCCGAAGGCTGCACGGCCGCGACCGCAACCATCGCGGAGTACCTCGGCCTGTCGAAAGCCTCCGTCGAACGCGGCATGACGCAGCTGAGGCGGCCCGGACCCGACGGCGTCGTCGAGCTGTCCTCGACCCGTCGCTCCTTGCCCGGCGGGTGCGGCACCTCAGCCGTGCGCCGCACCCGGCCGTTGACGGCGACCGAGCGGTTCGTCTGGATCCCGGTGGCCGCCGCCGAGGACCTCACCCCGCGGCAGCTGCGCGCGTACGCCCTCATCGCCTACGCCCAGGTCCAGCGGATCCCGCTGACGGAGTCGGAGATCGCAGGAGCGCTGCACCACCACAGCGGGCGTCGGGCCGGCCAGCCGCTGACCACGGCGGCCGCGGGCGAGATCGTCGACGAGCTGGAGGCCACGGGCTGGGTCACCGTGGAGCGGCGGGCCGGGGCGCGCGGCCGACACCGCTTCATCGCCCACGACATCCCGCCCGCCGTCTCGGCGGCACCGGCCTGTGGACAGCCGGCTTCGGACACCGCTGGAGCTCCCTCGACCTCTGGGTCTGGTGAGGGATCGGGTTCGTCGGCTGATGCGGGATCGCTCGCGACTATGGAAGAACCTAGAACTGACCGACCTGATGACGAGCGCGCCCCCTCCTCACCCGCCGTAGGCGAAGTACAGGTGGGTAAAGGTGTGGAAAACCTGGTGCTGCAGCCGCCGGAGACAGCGGGCAAGGACGGGCTCGCGCTGCGCGCGGATGACAACCAACCCCCCTTGACCAGCCCCTTGATGCCCCCCTTGACCAGCCCGTCCCGGTACGCCGGACCGGAGCTGACCATCAGCGCCCGCATCCACGCCGTCCTGGAGCCCGTGCACTGGCTCTTCCGCCAGACCAGCGTCTACGTCCAGCGGCGGATCGCTCGCGAAGTCGGCCGCCAGTTGCGCTCGGGCATCGACGACGCCCGTCTCCGGCACCGGCTCAGCAGCCGGTATGCCCGCACCATGAGCCACGAGATCAAGGATCCCGGCCGGTGGCTCCTCGGCGTTGCTCTGCCGCACTGGGGCTGCGGAATCTTCGACTGCGAGGCAGGCGTCCTGTGGACCAGCGGCCGCCGGTGCTCGGTCTGTGAAGAGATCTTCCAGGATCGGCGCCGAGCCGACGCACCGCCACCAGAGACCGCACCACGTCCCGTCCCTGCCCTCGGCGCCGAGGTCGCGGCCCACCCGGCAGCACCAGGCGCTCCTCGCAGCCAGTGCCGGGAGTGCGGGTGCCTGATCTTCCGGATCAACCGTGCGGCCGAAGACGGGCTGTGCCGACTCTGCAGGGAGGAACAAACGGCGTCCTGCACACCGCCGGTGCCGATGTCCCCTGGGGTGCCAGAGCTCTGCATCGGGTGGGGCGGTGCCCGGTGCACCCGGCCTGCACTCGGCAACGCCGGCCTGTGTGTGCGGTGTCGCAGCCGCCAACTCGAGTGCGCCGCATCGTGACCGCAGCCTGCCCCGGGTGCCCGGACCCGCACCACGGGCACCGGCAGCATCGTGGATGCGATGCACTGCACCCCGCGGCGATGCACGGCACCGGCCCGGCGGAACCCCGTGCATCGCGTCGTCCGACGCGGCGCTGTGCTCGAAGTGCGGCTGCCACCCGCCGCTCCCCTGTCGCCCCGGCAGACGCACCGACCTCCGGCGGTTGCCCGGGGCTGAGTGCCCGGGGCGCCATCGATCATCTCGAATGCAGACCGCGCCTCGACTCGACCGACCGCACCCCTTGACCAGGTCTCGCAGCCGGGCTGTTTCCCCTTGACCGCGCGTCTGGTCAAGGGGAAACAGCCCGGAGCCTTCGTGCCCCCAGGGGCGCCAGGAGGCAGTCCCACCCTCGATCGGTCACACGGCGCGCGCTTTCGACGCCTCAGGTTGTCCGGTGCCAGGCGGACGCGCCGGTGCGCCGCCTGACTCCAGAGCTGCCAGCCCCCGGCGCGGCCGGGCCGGGGCGGACGCGGTGCACGTCCGATGCCGATGCCAGCGAGGAACGAGTGCCCGGCATCGAGGGTGGACACGGTGCAGCATGCGGCACGGACCGCCTCGTGCATCCGATGCACGGCATCCGGCTCGTGCATCGGATGCACGACATCCGATGCCTCCGCCGTTGATCCGATGCGATGCACGGCACTCGATGCGATGCACCGGCGGATGCCGCATCCGTTCCTCGATGCAATGCATCGCGTCCGCCGGCACACGGCACGGCCTAGTCCGAGGCACTCGGTCCAGATGCTGCCGGGTGCGCGCGGCGCCTTCTCCCGCCACCATCGCATCCGCTGCCGGTCCCGCCCTCGCACGTGAGCCGATGTCGTCATCGGCATGTTGCTCAGCTCGGCCGACGCCGCCGTCGGCCCCCCTTGACCACAAGCCGCCTGGCGCGGCCGCGGCCCGGCTCCCCCCTTGACCAGGCTGGCGTCCACCCCTTGACCAGGGCCCCGCCAGGAGCGTGTTTCCCCTTGACGTGTGTCCTGAACATGAAAGGAAGTTGCCTGTAGGAGCGATTTCCAGAAGTGATGCTGTGCGAGAGATGAAGGTTTCGTGGCCCTTCGGAGCCGCCCTGCGGGGGGAGGCTTCAAACCGCCTCATGCTGCGTTAGCTGAAGACTGTCGTGGTGAGCGATGAGGAAAAGGCGTCGTAAGAGGCGTCAGGTGGGGACCGGAAAGACGAACGCGAGTGAATCGCTGCTGACGTGTCGTAAGGAAACCAGACGACATCAAAACCGGGGTGTGTCAAGAACTCCGGGATGAGCCTGGCGGGTGCCCGTCTATTGGCCAGGTGGTGTCCGGCATGTAGGCGACGTGAGTCCGGTCTGCGGCTCTCGCATGGAACAGGAGAAGGCAGGTCCGATACGCCCTGACCTTGGTCGGGGGAGAGGGAGTGCCCCAAGCGGAGGACACCGTAAGGGGTCGAGTACCGATGCGGACCCTGCTGGCAGACCGGCCCGTAGTAGTGACGAAGCCCCTGTAACGGGGGTGGAGCGAAGGGGCCGGGTCGTTCGTGACTGAGTTGATCACATCAACCGGGCAGCAGCCCGGGAGGAGTGCGATGGGCCAGTTGAAGTCTCAGATCAAGCCGTTTGATATTTCGAAGTGGGAAGTCAAGGAGGCGTGGGAGGAAGTCAGGTCACATAGGGGCGCACCCGGCGTGGACGGGCAGAGCATCGAGGACTTCGAGAAGGACCTGAAGGGCAACCTCTACAAGGTCTGGAACCGTATGTCATCGGGCTCATACTTCCCACCACCGGTGCGCGCGGTGGAGATCCCCAAGCCAAACGGGGGCGGCACGAGGATGCTCGGCATTCCCGCTGTCGCCGATCGCGTGGCCCAGACCGTCGTGGCCCGGCATCTGATGCGAAGGGTGGACCCTGTATTCCACCCGGACAGCTACGGATACCGGCCTGGACGGTCCGCCTTGGACGCGGTGGAAAGGTGCCGGAAGCGCTGTTGGAAGCGGGACTGGGTGGTGGAGTTCGACATCGCCAAGTTCTACGACAGCGTGCCCTGGGACCTGCTGGTCAAGGCGGTGGAGGCTCACACCGACGCCGTATGGGTGAACTTGTACGTGCGGCGGTGGCTCGCCGCCCCGCTCGTCCTGCCCGACGGCTCCCTGCTGGTACGGGAACGCGGCACCCCGCAAGGGGCCCCGGTATCTCCCGTCCTGGCGAACCTGTTCCTGCACTACGCGTTCGACGCCTGGATGGCTCGGGAGTTTCCGAGCGTCTGGTTCGAACGCTATGCGGACGATGCGGTGCTGCACTGCATCACCGAGCGCCAGGCCCGCCATGTGCTGGCCGCGCTCAGGGACAGGCTGGTCGAAGTCGGGTTGCAGCTGCACCCGGACAAGACCCGGATCGTCTACTGCAAGGACTCGTACCGGCGTGGCTCCTACGAGCACACGTCGTTCACGTTCCTCGGGTACACGTTCCGCCCCAGGAAGAACCGGAATCGGCACGGCAAGCAGTTCCTGTCGTTCGAGCCGGCCATCAGCAGACAGGCCCTGACCCGGATCGGTCGCGAGGTGCGTTCCTGGCAACTGCACCTTCGTAGCCACACCTCCTTCGGGGACCTCGCCCGCACGATCAACCGTGTGGTCGGGGGGTGGATCAACTACTACGGGCGTTTCCGGCCGTGGGAGCTGTTCCCCTTCGTGATGCGCATCAACGCCTACCTGGTGCGTTGGATCCGCAAGAAGTACAAGCGGCTCGCAAGCAGACGGAAGGCCCACGCGAAGCTCGTGGAGATCGCCCAGCGGTACCCGCGGATGTTCGCGCACTGGCGCCTCACCACCGCTGCATGCGAGATCTGATGATCAGAACGACAAGAGCCGTGTAACGGGAGACTTTTACGCACGGTTCTGTGAGGGCCGAGGGGTGAGACCCCCCTCGGCTACTCGATCAGACACGTGGTCAAGGGGAAACACGCCGCCCGCGGGCAAGCCGGCGGAGCCGGGCTTCTCCGCGCGGGCGCGCGGCGGGACTGCACGTACCGGGAACGGCCCGACCGCGAGACAAGGGACCCGAGGGACCGACCCGACAGCATTGCTCGGGGCACGGCGAGCGCTGCCCCCATGCCGGGCGCACGTCTGATCGCGGCCAGAGGGCGCCGGTCAAGATGCCGTCGGCCAGCGCGGCCAGGGCTTCGCCGGGTGGGAGCTCTCGATGCGATGCGTGCATCCGCTCGCTCCTGGGTGCCGGCCGGCGCACTCTGCCGCACCCGATGTCGGTGCACGCGACAGCCAGCGATGCCGGATGCGGCGCATCGGCCGACGCCTCAGTGCATCGGAGCCGCGCGCGGATGCAGCCACGCGAGCCGATGCCAGTGCATCGCCCCCTCGGCATAGGCGATGCACGGACCCCTTGACCCACCCGCCACCCCTTGACCTCCCCCCCCTTGACCGGAGTCGTCCGCCGAGCAGCGGTGTCCGGTTTCCCCTTGACCGCGGCTCGTCGGCATCGCCGTCAGACCGCGGACAAGGGGGGCCTCGGAAGTGTCGGCGCCATCGAGATCAGATGGCGCGAAAGGACGGACACGGACGTGGCCACCACCCAGCTCACCCCGGCATTCGACTCCTCCGAGTCCGTAACCCGCTACAACACGATCACCCTGATGAACCGCGACTGGGACGTGCTGTGCCGCGACCTGCGCGCCGCCGACCGTGTGGCCGACTGGGCCGGGCAGCACCCGGTTCTCGCCGGCGCCGCCAGCCCCCAGGACATCGTCGACAAGATCTCCGAGTACTACCGCCGGGGCCAGTACGACTGCCACGACCAGGTGATGCACCTGCTGGTCGAGCGGGCCGGCGACGAGGGCTTCGACGGGCACCTCGCCTGGCGCATCGCGGTGCGCATCCTGCTGCCCAAGGCGGTGCTGATGGCCAAGACCCAGCGGCGGACCGGACTGTCGTGGGACGACGTCTGCGCAGCGGTCCTCGGGGCTGCCTTCGAGATCGTGCGTACCTACCCCCTCGAGCGGCGGCCGCGGCGCATCTTCAACAACATCGCCCTCGACACCCTGCAGCTCGCCCGGCGCACGCTGGCCGCCTACGCCGATGAGGCGGAGGAGATCCAGGAATTCGCCGCCGGTGTCGCGCCGCTCGCGCTGGCCGAGGGACACACCCGGTTCTCGCACATCGTCTCCAGCCACGACCCGGGCACGCCCCACGACACGGTCGAGCTCGCCGACCTGCTGATGCGCGCGGCGCAGATGGAGCTCGTCGAAGGCGACGAGCCGGCGCTGTCGCGTCACGAGGCGCGGACGGAGGTCCTCGACCTGCTGCTGTGGGCGGTGGAGATCGGGGCGCTGAAGGAGACCGAGGCGCAGCGCATCGCCCGGTACTACCTGTCGGCCTCGCACCGTCCGGAGCAGCAGCACATGACCACCCGGTCCATGGGCCAGGAGGGCGCCCTGCTGCGCCAGCACGCCAGCCGGGCCGTGCGCCGGCTGCGCGCGAAGACGGACCTCACCCAGTACCGCGCCGCCGCCTGAGCCCGCCGCCAGCGGCACGTCTGCCCACCGCGCGAGCGGCCGCAAAAGTCACCCGAAAAAACCTCGTCCGCGCTGTCACACCGCGCGCCACCTCGACACCTGTAGCACGCGAGAACCCCGCCACCGCGGCGCTGCCCCACCTGAACCCCCGCCTCCACCCTTCTCGACTCCAGGAGAACCGACGTGACCACGATGTCCCCGGCCGGCACTGGCCGGCAGCTCCTCGACGCTGACGAGGCCCGTGTGGCGCGCGCCTCGCGCGAGCTGACCAAGATCGCCGCCGCCATGGTGAGCCGGCCGATGGACCGCGACCTGCACGAGCAGATGCGCGGCTTCCTCGCACGGGAGTCGGAGCCTGCCCTGGCCTCGTGGGAAGTCCTGCTCGCCCGCACCCCTGACGAGCTCAAGGAGCGGATCTCCACCGTCCTGACCGCCCAGGCCCTCCGGAGGGCCTCGTGAAGCGGGCGCGCCAGCAGCGGAAGGCCGACAAGAAGCAACTCGTCGAGGCAGAGGCCTGGGACGAGGAGGTGCAGGAGGCACCGGAGGCGGAGTCGGGGTCGGATGACATCGGCTGGCAGACGAGCACGGCGCATCTGTCCGGGATCACTCGCCTGGTCCGCCTCGGTGTCTGGGCGCTCGTGGCGTCCGGTCCGGTCCTCGGCCTGATGGCCTTCGTCGAATCCTCGGGGCCGGCCCAGGGTGTCGCCAAGCCGACTGCTGCCCCGACGCAGGCCTCATCGGTTGGGCCGGCCGGCTTCGCGGAGCTGTTCGTCTCGGCCTACCTGCAGGCCGGGCAGGGCACCGAACGCGATCTGGCGCCGTACTACTCCGGCTCCGTCGCGCTGTCCGTGAAGCCCGGCAGCCGGACGGTCACGCAGTCGACGGTGATCGCCTCCCGGGAAGTACAGCCCGGCTACTGGTCCATCACCGTGGCCGCGGACGTCACCGCCCAGGACGACAAGGGCAAGTCCAGGCACCTGGGTGTCCAGTACTTCCGCGTCGGCATCCAGGCGGCCGGACCGGAAGGCGCCGGCGGCACCGCGAAGTCGGCTTCCGCGACGGCGGGCTACACGGCGACGTCGCTGCCGGCGCAGGTGGCCGCGCCCGCGGCACTCAAGCCCGGTGCCCTGGCATACGAGTCCGACCGCGGATCGAGCAGCACGGACCCGGCAGTCGACACCGCGAAGGGATTCCTGGCGGCGTATCTGACCGGCACGTCCGAGCTCGACCGCTACACCTCACCCGGCACGCGCCTGAAGGCCATCAGCCCGGCGCCGTACGCCGAGGTCAAGGTCACCGGCGTCCAGGACGACTCCACCAGCGCCGGACAGCAGAAGGTGCCGGCCGACGGCACGGTGCTTCACCAGCTCGTCCAGGTCGACGCCACCGACCAGGCCGGAAGCCCGGTCTCGCTGAGCTACGCGCTCACCCTCAAGTCCCGCGCCGGCCGCTGGGAGGTCGCGTCCGTCGACGACGCCCCGGCCATCCGCGAGAGCAGCGCGCCGTCCGCGGCGCCGCACACCCCCACCGACGCCGACGCCGGGAGCGCCGCTCCCTCGCCGTCGGGCTCCTGAAAGAGAAAGAGGAAACGTTCATGCACGCAGTGGCCAACCCCGACCACGTCGTCCTGGCCGGCGACGTCCTCGACTGGGCCAACACCAAGACCGGGCAGGTCCGCACGCTCGTCCTGACAGTGGCCGGCCTCATGGCGATCATCGCCGTGCTCATGGCCTGGTGGAAGACCCGGTCCTTCGTCGGCACCCTCGTGGCCTTCGTTCTGGCCGCCCTGGTGCTGTGGGGCATCAGCAACCTCTCGGTCCTCAAGACCAAGGTCGGCTCCGAGATCGACGACACCGCCGCCTCGGTCTCCGTCGTCCACGTTGCCGGTGATGCTCCCGCGCTGACCGGTGAGGGCTGGCGGGTCTCGTGAGCGCCTCGGAGGAAGAGCTGATCGGGCGCTCGTACACGAGGGCCCGCAAGCACCCCTTGGTCATCGGCAAGCTCCCGGGAGCCGGCCGGCTCCCGGGAGGGCCGTACACGATCACCCAGGTCATGACGATGGTCGTCACCTTCGGGCTCCTCGTGATGACCCGGGACCTGTGGGCCCACTTCGGCGCCATGAACTTCGTGCTGATGGTCCTGGTGCCGTGGGGACTGGCCTGGGTGCTGCGGTACGCGCGGCTGGACGGCCGAGATCCGGCCCGGGCGGTGCGGAGCCTGCTCATCTACTCCTCCACCCCGGCCCAGGGCCGCCTGGCCGGCAAGCCGCAGCGGGTTGTTCGTACGCGGCTTGCCTCCGCCACCTGCACGGTGCGCATCCGGTCCGCCGAGCCGCCGGCGGCCGTGACAGCGCCGGCGGCCGTTCCGAAGCCCGCGGTCACGAAGGCCGTGTCCACCCCGAAGCGGAAGACACGTCCGGCCCCCGCCGCAGCGCCCGCCGCAGCCGGACGTCCGGCGCCCAAGACCGGGCTGCAGGCCCTCCTCGCCTCCCTCGACGAGCACTGATCAGCCCGCTCGCCGCCCCAGCACAGAAAGCAGAACGCCATGCGTCTCCCCGTCCGGCACATCAGCGGCCACCTGATCTGGACCACCGCCGCCACCGTGTGGGCGGTGTGGGGCGTCGACACCGAGAACTACACCCACGCCTCGAAGTCGACGAAGCGCGAGCGACTGGACGCGCTGGAGTCCTTGTTCAAGAGCCTGCGGGGCGAGGCCCTGCTGCTCAGCCTGTGCCCGAGCGTCGACGCCGCGTCGGTCGTCACCCGCATGACCGCCGGCGTCGACCTCGACCAGTCCCCCGAGTACGTCGACCTGTCACTCAAGGTCTTGGACCAGCTCCAGGACCTCGAGCTGACCGGCCGCGTCGACTTTCTCGCCATCCCCCTGCCCCACCTCGACCTCAAGCAGAGCACCCGCGCCGTCCTCTCCTCCCTGCAGGCAGAGGTGATGAACACCCTCGGCCTGCCCGTCGCACCGATATCCGTCTCGGAGGAGCGCCAGCGCCTGGAGCAGGCGACCCGCCTGGCCGCCGGCTGGCCCTCCGGCATCAAGATGCGGCCCGCCACCGAGGCCGAGATCCTGTGGATCTACGGGCACAGCGCCCGCCGCGGCCTGAGCGAGCCGCTGCTTCCCGAGGACGGCGCACCGCGAGGCCTGCGCGGCCGCGGCCACACGGTGACCGCCCACACCCAGGTCATCCTCGACGAGGGCGGCCGCGGCAACCGCCCCTCCAAGGGCCCGACCAACCCCTTCAAGCGCCGCTACCTGCGCGCCACCTCCGAACACGGCGACTCCTACCAGGCGTTCTGCGTGCTCTCCGAGATGCCGGAGGCCTTCCGCTTCCCCGGCAGCGAGTACCTGGCCGCGCTCGACGACTTCAACTTCCCCGTGGACTGGGCTGTGCGCCTCCACGTGGAGACCGGCGCCAAAGCCGAGCCAAAGAGCCGGCGCCAGCAGCGCGAACTCGCCCACCAGCGTGGCGAGTACGACGGTGAGACCTCCGGTGTGCCGGCCTCCCTCGACAAGGCGAGCTTCGCCCTGGACGAGTACAGGGACCGGCTCACCGCCTCCTCAACCGAGGTGGAGATCCGGGCAACCGTCGCGACCTGCGTGTGGGGCACCACCGCCGAGGAGGCCGACGAGAAGGCCACCTCGCTCGCCAACCACTTCGGCGGCAACGACTACACGCTGGTGCGGCCCACCGGCGACCAGGTCGCGCTCTTCCACGGCATGCTGCCCGGCACCAAGACGCCCCGGCCGATGCTCGACTACACCCAGTTCCTGCTCGCCCGCGACTTCGCCATGTCGATGCCGTTCTGCGGCGCCGGCCTCGGCGACGACGCCGGCAGCCTCTTCGGCCTCCAGCTCAACGGCGGCGGCGTACGCCCGGTGCTGGTCGACTTCTCCCACGGCCCGCGGGTCAACGCCTCCGCGTCCGCCGCGTTCGTCGGCGAGCTCGGCTCCGGCAAGTCGGTGGCGATGAAGTGCGCGATGTACAGCATCCTGACCACCGGCCATCGCGCAGGCCAGAGGAACTCCCGCGGCCGCGCCCTGGTCATCGACCGGACCCCGCAGCAGGAGTGGTCTCGCTTCGCGAGCGCCTGCCCGGGCGCCACGCAAATCATCAACGTCGACGAGAACGCCGGCGTATCCCTGGACCCCCTGCGGGTCTTCCGCGGTCCGCGCGCCGCCCGCTACACCGAGTCCTTCCTCACCCCGCTGCTGGACATCGGCTCGATGAGCATTGAGGGCATCACCCTCGCCGAGGCGATCGAGGCCACCCGGCTCGGGCCGCAGCCGAGCATGACCGCGCTGATCGACACGCTGGCCGACCGGGCTCGCACGCCCGACCCGGACGAGCCGAACGACGCCGCGGTCCGGGCCGCCGCCTCAGAGCTGGTCCGCAAGCTGCGGTCGCTGGCGAAGAAGGACTTGGGCCGGGTCATCTTCGACCCCTCGCTGCCGGTCGTGCGGATCACGGACGCCGACAGCATCGTCTTCGCCGTCGACCGGCTGGGCCTGCCCACCAAGGAGGAGCTCTCCGAGCACCGCCTCCCGAGCCTGGAGGTCGAGAAGCGGTTCGGCTGGCGGCTGATGTACCTCATGACGGCGTTGTGCAGGGAGATTGCGTTCGCCGACCCTCACGAGTTCGCCGGCGTCTTCCTCGACGAGTGCTGGTGGCTCACCTCGTCCGCTGAGGGCTCCAACTTGCTGCTCGAGCTCATCGCCGACGGCCGCAAGCACAACGCCGGTGCTTTCGCAGGCAGCCACGACCCGTACGACATCGGCCCCAAGTCCGAGATCGGCGACAAGATCCGGGCGCTGCTGTCCCACATCTTCGTCTTCCGTCACCGCAGCAAGGCGCTGGCCGCGCGCTGCCTGGAGTTCATCGACCTGGACCCGACGGACGCCGAGATGCTCAAGGTCATCACGGAGAACCTCAGCCCGCTCAACGTCAGCGAGACCGAGCGCGCCCTGCGGGCCGGCGAGGGCCTGTACCGAGACCTCCGAAAGCGCATCGGCGGGATCAAGGTGCTGATCCCGGCGGACGAGGACGCCGCGGCCGCGATCACCACCACTCCCGGTCAGGACCAGGACGAGGACGACGAGGTGTCGGAGTTCGCCGCGGTGGCGGACGGAGCGCTGGTATGAGGCGCGCACGAAAGCTCGCCGGACGGCGGAGTCTGGGTCTGGTCGCGCTCCTCCTGGTCCTGTTCACCCTGGTCCCGGCGTCCACCGCGTCCGCCGATCCCACGCCCGCACCGGGGACGTCGGCCTCCCCCGATCCGGGGAAGTCCGCCGACGGCGGTCCCAAGGCCAAGGACCTGACGAAGAAGCCGAAGGACGGCAGTGACGGGATCCTCCAGCCCTTCAACGTCACCGACCGGGACGGCGTCCCGATCTCCGCCTACACCGTCAAAACGGACACAGGTGGATGGAAAGACATCGACCTGAAGATTTGGAACATTATCGCCCAGGGCCTGTTCGGCGTCTCGAAGTGGGTTGTCGGCTTCACCTGCTGGCTGATCCGGTGGGCGCTCAACTTCGGTCTGGCCGACGTCTTGGTCGGACCGGTCGACAACATCTCCACCACGATCAAGACCCAGGTCATCGACCGGCTCGGCCTGCCCGGCCTGTTCTTGCTGTTCGCCGGCTTCTACTCCGGCTGGCTGATCCTGTTCAAGGAGCGCTCGCGCGGCTTCGCGGAGATCGGCGTCTCCCTGGTCGTCGCCGCGGTGACCACCACCGTGCTGGTCTCGCCCGCTCAAGTCCTGCTCGGCCAGCACAACCAGCCGCAGCCGCAGGGCTCCACGATGCTTCTGTCGGACGGGGGCCTGCTGGGCAAGGCCAAGGACTTCACTCTCGAAGTCGCCTCCATCGTGCTGTCCGACGACCCGGCGAGCGCCAAGGGCAGCTCGGACCCGAACAACGTGGCGAAGCCGATCACCGACGCGCTCGTCGACGCTTTCGTGGTCAAGCCCAACGAGCTCATGGTCTACGGGCAGACCTTCGACGGGTCCTGCGACAAGGCGTTCCGCGAGTTCAAGCTCGCCGAGTTCAACCTCAACGAGGTCGGCGGGAACTACTGGAACGCCGCGATGATGGACTCGATCTACGACACGCACTTCATCGACTCCCTCAACAAGGCGTCGGACAAGTTCGAGAACTCCTGTGGCGACCTCAAGCCGAAGGCTAAGCGGGCCTCCGCGGACCTGGCCTTCTCCGCTCTGTTCGTCGCGATCGCCGCCATCATCGTGGCGATCCTCATGGTCCTGGTCACCGGCGGGTTCCTCACCGCGCAGGGCTGGCTGGCGTTCGAGGCAATCCGCGGCCACTGGGCTCTGGCCGCCGGCATCCTGCCGGGCGGCGGGCGCGCCACCTTGTGGCGCTGGTTCTCCGCGATCACCAAGGCGGTTCTCGGCATTGTCCTGGCCATCTTGTTCCTGGCCATCTTCATCCTGATCGTCCTGGCGCTCATCGACGCGGACACCGGCGACGTCCTGGCCGTGAAGTTCATCGTCATCGACGTCACGGCCGTGGCCGGGCTTGCCGGTCACAAGCGCATCAAGCAGACGGCCCAGAGCATCGCGGTCAACCTGAACCGCCGCCTTGCCAACGCCCGCGTCGGCGGCAGCCGCCGCAGCGTGTTCGCGAGTCCGGGCCGCTACGCGGAGACCGCGCCGGGCCTCAAGCAGATGTGGGGCGAGGCGCGAGGCGAGGCCCGGCGTGTGTCCCAGCCGGTGGGCAAGGGACTGAAGACCGCACGCAACGCCTGGGTGGGTTCGCCCCAGGCCAACCGGAAGGCCGGCCGTGTGCGGGCGGCGGCGCGGCTCGCCACCAACGCGGCGGCCGCCGTGGGTACCGGCGGCGCGAGCGCGGCGGCGAAGGTCGCGGCCCAGCAGGCAGCCAAGCAGACGCTGAAGAAGCGCCTGGCGACGGCCGCCGCCAACAAGATGTCCCAGACGAGGGGCGGCCGCGCCACCATGGCCACCGGCAAGGCCGCCGCTGCCACCGCGAAGTACGGGGCGAAGGCAGGCAAGTTCGCCTTCATGGCCACCGTCGGCGCGCCGGTGGGCATTCCGCGCGGCGTCGCCGCGACCAAGCGGGGCGCCGTCGCGGCGAAGGCCCGTGCCGACGAGGTGCGCGGGCAGCTCAAGGCTGTCAAGGCACGCACGGTCGACAAGAAGGTCCAGGAGGCCAAGGACTTCGGCGCCGAGTACAAGCGCAACGTCGCCACGGCCGGCCGGTTCGTCGCGCAGACCGGGACCAAAGCCCAGGTGAATCTCGGTCTGGCCCCGATCCAGCCGAACCCCAAGTCCTCGGCTCCGCCCGGGACCCGGGCCGGCGCGATCGCAGCGAAGGTCCCCGGCACCACGCCGCCGCCCGCCCCCAAGTCGCCGCCGGCCGGGCCCACCACGGTGCCGGCAATGCCCACCCCGCCCACCCCTGCGCCGCCGGCCCCGCCCAAGACGGTGCGACGCGCCACCCGCCCGGCCGGCCCGCCCAAGCGACGGCCGTAGTCACCCGCGGCCGGGGCCCCGGCCGCCCAGATCACTGCATCCGAACCACCCGACGGGGGACCCCCATGCCCGAAACCGACGACAAGCGCGCCCGACGCGGCACGATCGCGCTCTTCGCCGCCTCGGCGGTGCTGGCCGTCGTCGGCGCCACCCTGCTGCTGGGCACGGACGGCAGTGAGCGCCCGGCCACCAGCGCTCCGGCTCCCACCACGGCCACCTCAACCCCCGGAACGCCGGGCCGCGGCTCTCCCGCGCGGCACGCGCCGTCACCCGCCCCCTCGGCCCCGTCGTCCTCGCCCTCGTCCGCGCCTTCCGTCACGCCCGCCGAGCCGCGGCCGGTGCCGCAGCCGATGCAGGACGCGGCACGCGCCTTCGTGGTCGCCTGGGCAAGCCACGACGCCCGCCCCGGCAAGGACACCTCGTACGACGACGCGTCCCGGCGCGCCGCCGACCACGCCGCGGGCGACCTCGCGCAGGACTTGCGCACACGCACGAGCGGCAGCGCCGGCACCCAGCAGTGGCAGAGCTGGAAGTCCGACCGGGTCCAGGTGACCGCATCGGTCCAGCGGGTGTCACTGCCGGACGGCGCGCCCGATCCGACCCAGGACTCCGGGTTCGCGCAGGTCCTCTACACGGTGACGCAGAAGCCGGCGGCCGGCTCACCGACCAAGTCGGAGCAGCACGTCGCGCTCAAGCTCCGCCGGGGCAGCGACGGCACCTGGCGCGTGGTCGGGCTGCCCGATGTCTGAGGAGAAGGAGTCGAAACTCGGCAGGCGGCTGGTGATCGCCTTCCTGCTCGCCCTACTGCTCGTCTTCGGCCTCATCATGACCGCGGTGCTCTCGCTCTCCTCCGCCATCGGCGAGGACAACACCAGCAGCGCCATGGAGGACGCGGGGTTCGGAGGCGGCATCTCGGACACCGCGGACGTGCCCGACTGGCTGCGGCCCATCATCCTCAACGCCGTCGCGAAGTACGGATGCACCGAGGTCACCCCATCACTCATCGCCGCCCAGCTCTTTCAGGAATCGGGCTTCCGCAAGAACCCGCCCGACGGTGGGGCCGGAGCCCTGGGCATCGCGCAGTTCATCCCTGACACCTGGGCAGACGAGGGCATCGACGGCAACCACGACGACAAGAAGGACCCGCTGGAGCCGGAAGACGCCGTCCCGGCGATGGTGTCCTACGACTGCAAGCTCGCCAACGCCGTGCGCAAGGTCCCGGGCGACGTGGTGGACAACATGCTCGCCGCGTACAACGCGGGCGCCTACGCCGTGCAGAAGTACTCCGGGATCCCTCCGTACGAGGAGACCCGCAAGTACGTCCGCGAGATCCGCGAGCGGGCCGAGAAGTGGGCCGCGCCCACGGACGGCAAGGTCTCCGGCGGCCTCGACAAGGTCGTCGCCTCGGCGAAGAAGGCCCTGGACACCCCCTACCTGTTCGGCGGCGAGTGCAAGCCGCCCTTCACGGGGACGAACCGCTGCGACTGCTCCAGCCTGGTCAAGTACGCCTGGAGCACGGTCGGGGTGAACCTGCCCCGCTCCACCTACGACCAGGTGAACGTCGGCAGCAAGGTGAAGTCAGTGAAGGACCTGCGCCCCGGTGACCTGCTCTTCTCCGGCGGCAGCGCCTCGTCCCCCGAGCACGTGGCCATGTATATCGGGAGCAGCCAGGCCATCGACGCCCCGCACACCGGCGCCACCGTCCGGATCAAGCCCCTGTCCTACTGGACGTCACAGATCCTGGTGATGAGGCGCCCGCCCTACACCGACCCGTCGACGAGCGGCACGTCCGGCAAGTGGGTGGCCCCGGTCGCCGACACCACCATGGGCACGCCGTACCACGCATCGGGCTCTATGTGGTCCAGCGGCTACCACACCGGCGTCGACTTCCCCGTGCCGACCGGCACTCCGATCCGCGCCGTCGGCCCGGGCACCGTGGTCACCGCCGGCTGGTCCAACGCCTACGGCTACCAGGTCGTGATCAAGCACGCGGACGGCAAGTACTCGCAGTACGCGCACCAGTCCAAGCTCGCTGTCTCCGCGGGCGAGAAGGTGAGCGGGGGCCAGCGCATCGGCTACTCCGGCGCCACGGGTAACGTCAGCGGGCCCCACCTGCACTTCGAGATCCGCACCGGTCCCGAGTACGGGTCGGACATCGACCCGCTGAAGTACCTCCGCAGTCACGGCATCAAGATCTGAACGGTGCCTCGGACACCGCCTTCCCCCACGGGACGGTGGTGTCCGGTCGCACCGATTCCTTGAGCGAATCGCGCCGAAGGTTGAAGGAGCGCAGTCCGTCTCATCTCGGGAGTGCTGAGAGAGGCGCTGGACGAGATCCCCACCAGCCTCGGACCCGAGCGCCTGCCGATGGCCTGAGCGTGGCCGACCGGCGGCGGTTCACTGCGGCTCGTCGCCCCGCGGCAGCCGACGGGTTCGCTCCAGCAGCAGTTCCACCTGCTTCACCAGCTCCTGCGGCACAGCGGGGAGGAGGTACGGCTTCAGATCCTGGTCCCGCTGCGCCCGCATTTCGTCGACGACGCGCTCCTTGTGCCGCAAGTTCCGGTGCGCCTCCATCGCCTGGTGCGTCTCGACCATCAATCCGGTGAGCGACTCGGGCAGGTCGACCGGAAGCACCCGGTAGCCCGGCTGGGCCAGGGCGCTGGTATCGATCGCGGCCACGGTCTTGTCCGGGCCTCCGCGGACCAGCCCGCGCGTCACTACGGGGGGATTTGTGTGGGAGGCCGGGCCGCTCGCCCCGGCGAGCGGGGCGGGGGCGGGCTGGGTGTGGCGCTCGGTGAGCATCCGCACGGCTTCTTCGCGGCCGGCCTGGTCGAGCTTGGCGGGCAGCGTGCCCGCGTCGGCCGCGGCCTTTACCCGCTGCAGGGCCTTCTGGTATCCGCAGCCGGTCGCGCGGTTCAGCGCGCGGGCGATCCGCTCTTGGTTGGTGGTGTTGCGGGAGGACGGGGCCATCGCTTCTCCTTCGTCGCGTCCTGGCGTTGCGGTTCGTCCCACCACGAGCATGGCCAGGGTGCGCGGTTCGGAAGAGGGCACCGGTCGTCGCTCGCACCCGCGCGGCAGCACGGTTCGCCGGTCTCCCGGGGGTGGGCCCGGGCCGGCGCGCACAAGCGAGGTGCGCTGCGTCGAGCATAGCGGTCGGTGCCGACAACGCCTGGGGGATCAGCCACGGCATCGCGCTGTGGAGCCGGGCGAAGATTTTCCGGCACCAGTGTCACACCGAGCGATCTCCCGGCACCTGTAGCAGGCGAAAGACTCGTCTGCCTCGGAGGTGCCGCCCGTGCTCCCCTTGTCCCCCCACCGCGCCGCGCCCTGCGGCCGGACGCCTGCCGGCCCGCGCGCGGATGGTGTGCGATGACCACGACCGACCTCATCGACGGCACGATCGGAGTCCTTCAGGACCTCCCCGGCCACGCCGAACAGGTGGCGAACTGGGGCCTGAGCAATGCCTGGTGGATCGCGCTGCTCGCCGTAGGCATCGGCGGGGCCGTCGCCGCCGCCCGCTGGCTGCTCTCGCGAGGCCCGATGGCCGAGCGGACTGCGCTGGAAGTCCTGCCGACGACCGGCTTCGATCCCAAGATCGAAGAGGTGGTGCGCTTCGGCCATCAGGTGGCCCGCGCCCACAAGAGCGTCTCGCGCTGGCTGTTCTCCTCGCCCCGCGGCACCGCCGTCCGTGTCCGCTTCACCTGCGCCGGCGGGGCTCTGTCCATGAGGGTCGAGGGCCCGGCGAAGGCGATGTCGGTGCTGCGCCACCAGGGCTACGCCCAGGTCGAGATGCGGCCCGTCCAGGCCGGCGGAGCCGGACCCCGCGACCGTCCCCAGATCCGGCTCGGCACCCAGTCCGCCTCCTGACGCACCGCAGAACGGAAGATCATGACCACCGCTCCCGACCTGATAGACACGACACCGGTCGACCTGACCAAGCCCGAGGCGGGCCCCCGCGAGCAGCCCGCCCAGGAGATGCACTACGCCCGGGCCGAACTCGCCCTGGCCCTCCCCGACCACCTCGCCCTGCGCGAAGTGCCCCTAGACCCCGACCCGCTCGAGGCCCTGGCCAACGCGGTCGCCGACGTCCGCGAGGATCTCGGCGAGAGCGCCGACGTCGTCCTGGACCTCGTCCCTGTCGCCAAGTCCCGCGTCGGAAGCCGTCGCCGTCGGCTGCTGGCGAAGGCCCGCCGCAACCCCGCCGACGGCCCGGCGATCCCGGGCATGCCGCAGCGCACCAACCGCTTCGGATTCGATCTGGGCGCGGTGATGTCCGAGATCGCCTCCGAGATGAAGGGCAATCAGGGCGGCGCGGCGCGACCCCGACCGCAGAACCACACACAGCGCGCCCATCGCATGACCGACATGAAGGCCGCCATGGGCAAGCTCGCTCCCGGAGCCGAGCCGGTCTTCTCCCTGCAGCTCCTCGTCCGTACCTGCGCCCGCGACGCCGACCGGGCCCGGGTCCTGCTCGACCAGGTCCTCGCCGCGCTGGAGCCGTGGTCCGGCGACAACTACCTCCGCCCCGTCGGCCTGCACCTGGGCATCACCCGCGTACGAGCCGACCACTGGATGTACCGGAGCCGGTTCGACCGCCGCTTCGAGACGGGCCTGTTCACCCCGCGCCGCAACTCCTGGGTCACCGCCCAGGAGATCGCTGGCCTCCTCAAGCCGCCGACCAAGCACAACAGCGCGGCCAACATCGCCCGCTCGGGCGGTGTCGTCCCCCCGCCACCCGCCGCTTTGCCCACGTGGACGGGGCAGCAGGGCCTGCTGCCTCTGGGCTGGGTGGCCAAGTCCGGCGGCGGGGAGCGCCTGGCCGGAGTGCCGCTGAAGTACCTCCTGTTCGCGCTGTTCCTCGGCAAGTCCGGCTTCGGAAAGACCGAGATGAGCCTCGTTCAAGCGATCGCCTTGGCACACAACGGCTTCGGTGTCCTCTTCCTCGACCCGCACGGCGACGGATGGGCGCGAGCCCGGCCCTACCTCGCCCACCAGGAACTGGCCGACCGCATCTGGGAGATCGACCTGACCTCCCCCGAGCTCGACAAGATGGTCGGCTCCTGGAACCCCCTGTCCATGGAGCGCCGGCGCGAGGCCGAGATCCCCGACATCGTCCAGTACATCGTCACCGGCTTCGCGGCAGCGCTGAACTGGTCCGACTCCGCCGGCCGCGCCAAGACCATCCTGACCCGCGCGGTCGAGTCCCTGGTGTACCTGTCGTGGCACGTCTGCCGCGCCGGCCGGCCCGACCTGGCACCCACCGTGTTCCAGATCAGGACCATCCTCACCGACGCCGTCTGGCGCACCAAGGTGCTGCCCTACCTGCCCAAGGACGTGCGGGACTACTGGGAGAACATCTTCCCCTCCTACTCCAAGGAGGCCGTGCCGGTCGTCACGAACATCATCGAGCGGCTGTCATCGAGCAACGCGATCAAGGCGTTCCTGGGATCGAGCCGTTCGACGTACGACATCCGGCACGCCATGGACACCGGCAAGATCGTCTTCGTGTGTCCGGCGGGCACGGGCGACGTCGACCGGATCATCAGCTCCCTGCTGATCTACGACCTGTTCCGGGCCGGCCTGTCCCGGCGCGACACCCCTGCCGATCAGCGCCGCGACTTCTTCTCCTTCATCGACGAGCTGACCAGCGTGGATGGCGCGTCGAAGGGCACCTTGGCCCAGATCACCGAGCAGCTGCGGAAGTTCAACGTCAAGCTCCTCGCGATGACGCAGATGGCACAGCGCTTGAGCCCGACCACGCGCCAGGGCCTGCTGCAGAACCTTTCGATCCTCTCCACCACGGCGTCCGACGTCGACGAGGCCACCCTGGTCACCCGCCGCTGGGGCAAGAAGGTGTCGCCCGACACCATCGCCCAGCTCAACCGCTACCACTACGTGATGTCGGTGACGCTCGGCGAGGGCCAGACCGATCCCTTCCGCGTGCGCGGCGCCTCGGTCGAGGACCTCTACGCCGACTACTACCGGCCCCAGAACGAGGAGCGGCTGAGCCGGGCCATCGACGAGAACCTTCAGCGCCGGCCGGTCCGCGACATCCTCACCGACCTGCGTCGCCTGGACATGCGGCTGCGCCAGTTCATCGTGACCCTCGACGTGCCGCCGGACGATGACGACCCCGTGGACGACGCGCCTCCCGAAGAGCCGGACGGCGACGAAACGGCCCCGCCCGACCCCGGCGGCTCCGACGGTCCGAGCACCGGGCCGGGCTCCGCCAGCGCGGACAAGCCGCGCGTCCACGACAGCGCGGGCACCGTCGTCAGCGGCGGGCAGCCCGACGGCACCCCGGACAACGTCCGGCAGCTCAACCCCAAGCCCAACGAGTCGAGGTTCGGATGACCCTGCACCTTCTGGAAGCTCCCGCGGCGCCCGCCCGTACGCGCAGCTTCCACACGATCGGGCGCCAGGCCCTGGAACTGCTCTACCAGCACCGGGTTCTGTCGACCCAGCAGCTGCACGTGCTGCTCAGCCCGCCCGAGCGGCGGGCCGAGCGCCCCTACTACCTGCGCAAGCAGCTGGCCGAGCTCCACAAGGCAGGCCTGGTGAGCCGGGTCCGGGCGCAGGGGGGCGGTGCGGGGCCTGGTCGGATCCGCACCAAGCCGTTCCTGTGGTTCCTGACCGAGCTGGGCGCCGACTCCGTCGAGGAAGCTGGCGAACTGCCCATCCGTCCCTACCGAGTGACGCCCGAGTCGGTCGCCGGCGCGCGTCAGGCGCACACCCTCGCGCTCAACGACGTCGGAGTCGCCTTCGTCGAACACGCGCGCCGGCTCGGGCACGAGTGCGGACCGCTGGACTGGACCCCCGAGGTCGCCAACCGCATCCGCGACGGACAGCGACGCTTCGAGGACGACCACGTCATCAGCGACGCCGTACTCAACTACGTCCACGTGGAGAACGGACGGCGCACCATGCTCAGCTTCTTCGTCGAGCTGGACCGGGCCACGATGACCTCCGCACGGCTCGCCGCGAAGCTCCAGGCGTACGGCCGGCTGTACGAGTACGTCCCGCAGGGGCAGGACCGTGCGCGGCGCTCGCCGAACGCCACCCGGCCGGCCTGGATGTACAACTACCCGGTCTTCCCCCGGGTGCTGGTGGTCCTGGACGCTGCCCCGCCCCGGGAGGGGCAGCCGGACCGCCGGCCAGAACGGCTGGCGGCGAGGACGGAGGACCTCTACACGCGCACGTCCGCGGACGTCCGCCTCAGCCGGCTCAAGGGCGACATCGCGATCGGGGTCACCACCTTGCAGCAGCTCCAGCAGCACGGGCCCTGCGCCCCGATCTTCACGCCCCTGCTGCGGGGCACCCCGTCCGCCCGGCCCGCCGCCACCGACTTCTACCTCTCCACGAAGTGACCCGCCGCTGAGACGGCCTTGAAGGAAGCAGCCCGATGACCAGTACCTCGCTCGAGGCTCCGCCCGACGGCGGGAGCATGATCCGGCTCACCGAGATCCTGCACCGCAGCGTCAAGCTGCGGCAGCGTCGCTTCGAGATGCTGCCGCTGCGCGGCGCGGGCGCCCCCTTCACCGAGGCCCAGGCGCGCAACCCCTCCGACTCGCTGCCGCCGTCGGAGCTCGCGGACCTCATCTCGTCCATGTCCGTCGTCGGTCTCCTGGAGCCGGTGCTGGCCGAGGAGATCGTCGTCGACGGCAAGGCGCCGACGATCCGGCTGGTCACCGGCGAACGGCGGCTGCGTGCCATGCGCTGGGGCGCGACCAACCGCCCGGACAACCCGCACTTCCAGGCCCTGCCCGCCGTGGTCTGCCCGGGGCCGTTGTCCGACGAGGAACGGCATATGTGGCGATTCGTGGAGAACTTCGCCCGAGAGCCGCTCCGCCCCGGCGAGCAGGCCGCCGCCCTGCTGTACCAGCGGTGCGCCATCCTCGTGGGCAAGCTGCTGAAGGCCGGCAAGCCCGTCCCCCAGGACGTCTACGCCATCCCCGACCCAGCAGAGCGCTTCCAGGCTCTGGAGAAGATCCGCGGCACCGACCACAGCTGCGCCGCCCCGTGGGCCGAAGTCCTCAGCCGCCTGGGTCTGCAGCTCAACGAGCGCAAGGCCGGTGAACTGGTGCGCGCATTCCGCGCGCTGCCCCGCGAGCTCACCGAGGAGATGGACGAGGCGGCGATCCGGCTGAACACCCGGATTCGCTTCGCCGAGCTCCGCAACGGGCGGGCCGAGGCGGCCGAGGGGATCTGGGCGGCGCTGAAGAGCTCCAAGCGGCTCCACCTCCTGCCGACCGCGGTGAACGTCGGCCTGGAAGAGCCTGAGCTCGGCCCGGACGAGATCATCACGGCAGCGGAGGACCGCCAGGACGCGGCGAACGCCAGCCGACGCGCAACGCTGGCACGCGTTCCTGACCCCGCTCAGACGCACGACACGGCCGAAGAAGACCCGACGCCGGTCACATCGCCCGGCCCCCGCTGTGAAGAAGTCGCTGACACCGAGGGCTCACCGGTTGCCCCGCTCCCGCCGCCCGGCCCGGGAGCGGACCGGCAGCCCGGGGCGAACGCCGAGCCCAAGGAGCCGAAGCCGGCCGTGGAGGCGGACGTCGTCCGCACCGCTCTGGACGGAGTCCGCGGCTTGCTGCTCGAGGTGCGGGCCGGCAAGGAGATCTCCCGCTACGACCGCGGCTCCCTGCGGCTCGTCCTTCAGGAGCTCAGCGACCACCTCGACGAACGCGAAGCACCCGCCCATCCGGACCGCGACACCACCCCACACGAGCACGAAGGAACAGAAGCAGCATGACCAGCGTTTCCCTGCCCATCCCGACCGTCGGCGTGCCCCTCCCGGGCCGCGGCTGCGACTGCAACGCCTGCGCCTTCTACGCCGGGCCCGACGGCCGCGGCGGACCTGCCACCGTCGAACCCTTGTGCTCGGGCACCAACTCCGACTGCCGGTTCTGCGGGTGTGCCGCGGCAGAGGCCGACGCTCCTGCGAACGCTTGCGTGACCCGGAGCTGCCCGATCCGCTGTGGCAGCCGGACCGACATCGCCCAATGGATGGCCGACGTCGGCGGCACTCTTACCTTCGACGACATCAGCGTCGACACCGCGCTCCCGGACGGTCTGCCGCCCTTCATCCCCATGACCGACGGCAGCTCCGTCACCAAGCTCGACGCCAGCCTGAACTGGCCGGCCTACGGCGTCGGCCTGCGACGGGTCTTCTCTCCCGACACCTACACGCTGTACCGGCGCTTCACCGAGCAGTCCGCGCGCCAGGCCCTCGACCTCAAGCCTCACCAGAAGGCGGTGCTCGTCGGCTACGGAGAGGACCCGCTCGTCGAGGCGTTCTGGACCCGCCGCCAGCGTGACAATCTCGTCGAACGGATCGCGGAGCAGCAGTGGGACCTGGTGCTCTCCTGCAACTACTCGATCTACGGGGACTGGCCCAGGACCGAGCACCTGCTGAACATGCGCCGTAGCCTGATGCTCGCGCAGGAGTTCGCCGAGGC
The DNA here is from genome assembly GCF_042733155.1 of Streptomyces sp. NPDC059740. NCBI lineage: Bacteria > Bacillati > Actinomycetota > Actinomycetes > Kitasatosporales > Streptomycetaceae > Streptomyces > Streptomyces sp. NPDC059740. Next base: position 38,313 of record NZ_JBHWGP010000006.1, read on the forward strand.
CGGTGTGCCGGTCGTGCCGAACGTCTACTGGTTCCGGCTGGAGGACCTGGAGCGCTACCTGGCCTGGGTCGAGGACACCCGGCCAGCAGCAATCGCAGTGAACGTGCAGACGGTCCGCGACAACTCCACCTGGGACACCTGGGAGCGGCCCGGTCTGCACTGGCTGGCCGCGAATCTTCCCGACGACATGCCGATCATCCTCACAGGCCTCTCGCGCACCAATCGGATCGCGGAAATGGTCGAGCTCTTCGGCACCCGACTCACGCTGGTCTCCCAGAACCCACACCAGTACGCCCTGCACGGCGCCGTCATGACCGCGAACGGCCGCGAGGACGTCCATGCCCGATCCGAGGACGCCTTCGCCGCGACCGTCCGGTACATGTCCTCGCTGCTGCCTCCCCGCTGAAGTTTCCCTGCCCGGACTGTCACACCGGCGGCTCCTCCCACACCTGTAGCAGGTGAAACCCCTGATGGGAGGAGCCCTCGATGTCCACCGATCCCACCCAGCCCGACGCCACGACGGACGACGTCCCCGCGGCGTCGCCGGCCGCCTCCTCCTGGCAGCTGTGGATCCTGCTCGTCTGGCATCCCGCCCTGGGACTACCGGTCGACCCCGTCGCCGTGCTGGCCCTCGATCACAGCCAGGAACCGGCGGCACACGTCGTGCGCTGGGTCCCGCTCGTCTACGACACTGCCGATCCGTGGCGGGAGCGTCTAGGTGAGAGCACCACGGCTCAGGACGTCGAGCGCTGGATCGCGCACTCCGGCACCTGTGCCGTCGAGCCCGCCGCCGTCCCCGACGGCGCACTCGACTTGGCCCACGCCGCCGACCTCGTGCTGGACGAGCTGCTGGCCGAAGTCGTCCCCGCGCTGCCGCCCCGGGGTGATGCCTGATGGGTACCGGCAGCAAGTCCAGCCACGCCTCCTACGCGGTGGGGCCCACAGCGACGGCCGAGGCACCGGAGCAGGCCGTGGCCGAGGCGCCGGAGCAGCCCATGTCCGGCGAGGAGATCCAGGCCAAGGCCGACCTGCTCATGGCCATGAACAACATGGGCGAGATCGCCGATCCGCCCTTCGCGATCGACATCGAAGATGCCGTTCCCGAGGACCCGGTGGAGCGGTACGACGCATTCGTCGGCCAGGTGGAGCAGGCCCAGGAGGCCATTGAGAAGCTGAAGGAGGCAGGCGCCTCCGACGAGGAGATCGAGGCGCATACCAAGGCGCTCAAGGCCCAGACCCTCGCCTACCTGAACTCGCTCGACGAGGACGACCTGCGGACAATCGCCGAGGCCAAGGGGTTCGAACACCCGGCTCTGGTAGGGCTGTCGGGCAAGGGCCAGCACCCCCTGGTCCACTGGCTCGACCCGGCGTACCCCGGCGACATCCCGTCCAAGCAGAAGATCCAAGCCGCCGCGCTCGACCGGTACCAGCAGCTCCTCGCCGGCGAGACGGTCGGTGGAATGACCCTGGCCGACCTGCACCAGCTCGAAGGCACGGAACCGCCCGCGAGCGGAGGTTCGTGGTCGGCGACGCCCGAAGAGGCAAAGGCCGCCGGCGCGGCTCTCACCAGTGCCATCGGCACCTACAACCACGCCGCGAAGTACACGGCCGGCGGGCAGCAGGGCGAAGCACTTCAGTCCATGCTGGCGGCCGAGCACAAGGTGGCGACGGTGGACTGCCCCGAGCTCGGCGAGGACCTCGACAAGGCGAAGGCCCACGCCAAGCTCATGGTCGACCAGGCGCTCGCCCACAACAAATTGCTGCCCAGCGACGTAAAGCCCCTGGTCGAGGAGGCCGTCGCTTCCGGGAACCTGACCGAGACAGAGGCGAAGCACCTCACTCCGCACCAGCTCGTCACGCTCATGCGACCGACGACGCCGGAAGGCGAGGCGACCGGACTGAAGGACCTGGCGGTCAAACGGCAGCAGCAGCTGGCGGATCTCGACGCCGCCTATGCCACGCACTCCGCCCTCGCCCCCGGTGACGGAGAGCCGCTGAACCTTCCGCCCGCGGGCGAACCCGGGGCGCCGCAGACGATTGCCGCGTGGGCGAAGAACGCCGGCGAGCTCAAAGACATGCAGCACGCCGCCCACAGCTGGTACGCCAAGAGCCAGCAGTTCACGGGCGAGGAGTCCTTCGCTGAGCACCCGGGCGTCGATGCGGCGAAGTACGTGAACCCCGAGGGCCTGACCAACGACTTCAAGGCATGGGCCAAGGGCCAGAAGCTCTCCGATCTGCGCACCGTCGCCGGCGAGCTCGGGATGGACAACGCCGACAAGGCCACACGCGCCCAGGTGCAGAACTACATCGCGGCGAGTTTCAACCCGAAGTACGACCAGGAGGCGATCAAGGAGAAGGTCTCAGCCGGCGCCGCGAAGAAGGAGGCCGCGAAGGCCGCGGCCACTTCGGCCCCGGAGGCCAAGTCTGGCGGCGAGTTGGCCTCCGACGAGGCGGTGCAGGCCCTGGCGAGCAAGCTGCCGGCCAGCAGCACCGCAGGCGGACCGGCCACCTCCGGGAAGGCCACGGCACCCCCCGCCCCGAAGCCGGCCAAGGCCCCGAAGCCGGCCAAGCCGGGGTCGTTCAACGCCAACATCCAGGCGCTCATGGCCGAGGTCCAGCATGCGAAGGCAACCAGCCAGGACGTGCCGGCGCGCATCGACGCCAAGGAGGTCGCCGGGTGGACCTTCGGGCCCGGCACCAAGGCGTCGAACCTCGGCGGCACGTACGCCAAGACCGTGCATGAGGCGCCCGACGGCTCGAAGTGGCTGTTCAAGGCCGATCACAACCACGGCGGCGCCTTGGGCCACACTGAGGCCGCCGCGTCCCACGTGCTGTCGCTGGGGGGCGTCCCGTCGGTCCCGGTGTACCACCACAAGCAGGCGGACGGGACGGCCGGCAGCATTCAGCCGCTGCTGCAGGGCGCGAAGCCGTTCACCTCCAGCCCGAGCCAGTGGACGCAGAGCCAAGTCGACGCGATCGTCCGCTCCCACGTCGGCTCCTGGTACATCAGCGAGCACGACGGTCACCAGGAAAACTGGCTGGAGACTCCGTCCGGGGGCCTGGTGCAGATCGACCGCGGCCAGGCGTGGAAGCACTTCGGGCAGGACAAGCTGTCGATCGACTACGCCCCCAGCGGCGGAGGCGGCTTCACGCCCGTTCACCAGAAGCTGTACCAGGCCGCCCTCAGCGGCGGCCTCGCCAAGGGCGTCAAGATCAACCCCGCCGCGGCACACCCGGTGATCAAGAAGTTCGAGTCCATGCCGGATGCACAGCTGCGCTCGGTCCTGCACTCCACCGCGCACGAAGGGGCCAAGTCCGGCGTCGCCTGGGTCCCGCATATGCGCAGCCGGGCTGCCAAGGCCCTGAAGATCCCCCAGTCCCAGGTCACGCACGAGCAGATCGCCAACGCGTTCCTGGACCACGCCGTCGAGAGGAAGAACTCCTTGCGTCAGAACTTCGCCGACTTCTTCGTCAAGCAGCTCAAGTTGCCCTCCGGCGCCTCGCTCAAGCACGGAGGTAGCTGATGGGCACCGGGTCGAAGTCCAGCCACCAGAGCTACGCGGTCAGCCCGACTGCGCTCGCAGAGAGCCCGCCCGCTCCGGTCGAGCTCGGCGGTGCACCAGCCGCAGGCGAGGGTGCCGGACTCACGGGCGCTACGGGCGGCGCGGAGATCGAGATGCCGGAGCTGCCGATCCCTGCACCGGAGCCCCCCGCGGAGCCAGCCGACGGCGTGGACCTGGACGTCGCGGACACGCTCCTCAAGGAAACCGAGGCCGGCCAGGTACTCGGACCTGAGGCTCCACCCAAGGAAGACGTACCGGCCACGGTGGAGGAACTCGAGCTCCCTGCGCCCGAGCAGGACGAGCAGACCAACAACGAGGAGCTGCCCGGTGACGAAGCCCAGCTGCTCACCGAGGAGGTGGAGGAGGACGAGGAGGAGACCGATCCGCCACTGACGCCTGTGCCCGCGGAGCCTCCGGTCGGGCAGCCGACGGGCACACCGATCCTGGTCGGCGGAGACGACTTCATCAGCTCCGAGGCCGCGCTCGTCGCATACGACTCCGCGGACGGTCCGCGGGAGGTTCTCCTGACGCACGTCTCCGAGGAGGCGGAGGAGAAGCTGCTCGACGCGCTCAGCATTCCCGGCACACACATGGAGGAGGTGGAGGTCGAGGAAGAGGTCAAGGAGCGCCTCGCCCTCGACAAGGACAAGAAGCTGGGCGAGCTGACCGCGAAGGCGGTCAGCTCGGTGCAGCACAAGCTGAAGCACGACCTGCCCATGTCCGAGGCATCGATCGCCAAGCACCAGGCGGCCGTCGACGCCGTCTCCGCGGTGCTCAACGATCCGTCGGTCAGCGATGACGAGAAGACGATGGCCCAGCACTACATGGACCAGCTGGACCTGGTGAAGGACAAGATCGACAACGGTGGGACGCCGCTGCCCTGGATGGCGCCGTACGAGGTGACCGGGACCAAGACGGTCACCAAGCAGGTTCCGGTGCCCGACGGGGAGCCAGAACCCGGCACACTCGCGGCGACCGTACGCAAGGCCAGCCGGATCAAGGCCACCTTGGACCCGGACACCGGGCAGAGCTCATGGGACGGGGTGACCCGCAGCCACGCGCAGGGGACCGAGTACGAGATCGACATGGGGGACGGCTGGAAGGCCGTCTACCGGCCCTACAAGGAGAACGACCCCTCCACCACGGAATACTCGCTGCGCGGTCAGCTCGAGGTCCACGCGCCGCCCGGTGCCGGCCACGGCAAGGAACTCGTGGAGCGGCTGGAACAGCTGCACCTGATGAACAAGCCCATGACCGCCGCTGAGGGCGAGTGGACCTATCTGTCGAACAACATCAAGGCGCAGGGCCTGGGCAACGCGGCCGGCATGAAGGCGGCCATGGAGACGGCCCAGGGCCTTCAGGACCTCCAGGTCCAGGAGATCGTGCACCAGCGCATGGAGACCCTGATGGGGCTGGACAGCGACGCCTTGCAGACGCAGATGAAGCGGATCCACCTGGAGGCGGCCCACAAGGTTCTGCCGATGAAGGTCGAGGTGGTGCGCGACGCGGTCGCCAAGGCCACCGGGTTCACCAGCGGCGCCGAACTTGCGGCGAGCCCCGGCTACGAGCCGACTCCCGCGACCGCCGGGAAGTGGCTGTCGTGGTCGCGCTTCGACGTCACCGGAAAGCAGGAAGAGGTCAAGTCCGCTTTCAAGGGGCGGTCACTGACTCACAGCCTGGGCGGCGGTGATCTGGCAAGTCTGCTGGGCACCGGTGTGCTGGCGTCCACGGAGAAGCGGGCTGTCATGGGGATCGGCAGCGGCGTGGGCATGAGCGAGCAGGACGACAAGATGACCGGCGGAGCGAACTCGGTGTTCTTGCGGGTCCAGCCCAGCGACTCCTACCACGGGGGAGGCGTTCTGATCTGGGACGACCCCAGTGTGCTCATGCGCCGCAGCGACTACTACGGCTACTCCAGCGACCACTACGGGGCGATCAACCCGGACCACTACAAGTACAACAAGAACGCGATCACCCGCGATCCGATGAAGATCGCCAAGTTCGGCGGGGACGGCAACGAGGTGATGTTCAGGAACGGCATCGACCTCCTCGGCGCCGAGGCGCCCAGCCGGATCGTGTGCAAGTCCGCCGGCGAACGCAAGATGATCCTGGCGTCCTTCGCCTCGCGGGGCATCACCGAGCTCGGCGGCAAGCCGGTCGAGGATGTCCTGTGCCTGACCGACGACTACTGATGAGGAACTGCACAATGACATCGGACAGCCAGTGGCAGCAGCGGTTCTCGGGCCTCCTCGTCGGCCACCACAGCCTCACGGGGGACGCGATCGACGCCGGTGCGCGCCTGATCGTCTTCGACGACGGCAGCGAAGCCTTCCGAGCCGCCCTCGCCCGGCACCACCGCTTCGAGGACGACGAGCAGACGGTATGGATCAGGCCGCTGATCGGCGGCCAGGACACCGCGGACGGGTACCAGTTCAACCTCGGCATCGTGCGACGCCGTTCCCTGCGGTGGGAGGCCGTCCGGCTCGTCGACGACGCGGTCGAGATAGACCTCGTTCACGGGCAGAAGGCTCGGGTGGAGCCTGCGGACGGGCCCGAGCTTGCGGAGCTGGCCCGGTGGGACGACTTCACCAACAGGCTCACCCCGGAAGAGGATGCGGCGCTGGCTCGCCTGGACGCGGACTCCTGGCACGGCCGCTATGCGTGAGCACCTCGACGTCCGCCGGCAGGGGTGCCGGCAGCCGTATTGGCATGATGGGCCTCCGATACCGCGGACCACGAGACGCCGGCCTGCTCCTGGGCCGGCCCGACGTATCAGGGAGGTGAGTGGCGTGGCAGCACGACGTCGCGGCGTACGCGGATTCGACGGAGCCGCGCTCCGCGCCGCCCGCACAAGCCGTGGCATGACCGAGGAGCAGCTCGGCCGTGCCGTGACGATGCCCCCTTCCCTGGTCTGCGCTTACGAGGACGGCCGGCGCATCCCGGAATGGAGGACCCTGACCGTGCTCGCGACCGCGTTGTCGATCACGGTTGACGAACTTCGCCCCGGGCACGCCACCACGATGGAGGACCTGCGGTGCGGCGCCGGGCAGGATCAGGCAGCTGCGGCCGCAGTCGCGGGTCTGACGCGCAGCGGCTACGCCATGCTCGAGAACGGCCTTACCCGGAGTCTCAAGTCCGGCATCGCGGCCAAGTTGGCGTCCGCGTGGGAGGTGGATGAGGGCCAGGTCGTTCAGGCCCACGCGGCAGGTGTCCGGGCCGCCGGCGAGTCGGCACCGGTCCTCGATGGCATCGTGCTGGAGGGCATCGCCGCCCACTTCGGGGTCTCTGCCCAGGCCCTGCTTGACCTGGCTCGCTCCGTGCAGAGAGAGGCCGGCCGGAACCAGCCCGAGGGGAGGACGCCGTGACCGTGCACCGGGGACACCCCGTGACGGACGCCCGGCACGCTGCTCTGCGCAGCCCGCTGCCCCCGCACGAGCGGGACCTCCCGGTCGACATGGGCTGGCTGCGCTGGCGTGCCAAGCAGTTCGCGTACGTCTCCCAGCGGCCGTTCCATCTGGTGGTCGACCTTCAGGCGTATGCCTCTGTCACCGGGATGCCGTTTTTTGCGCACTACGCGGCACAGGTCTACCTGGGCCCGGAGGGTGCCCGGTTGGCCGTGCCGCTGATGGCCATCAACCTGGCACTGGTCAAGACCCGCGAGGACGCGGACCGCGCCCTCGCGCACGAGACCATGCACTTGGTCGTGCCCTCGTACGGACACAAGAAGACGGCGTTCGCGCGTGCCCAGCAGCTCATGGACCGTGTAGGGCAGTTGACCGTCGTGGCATAGCTGCCGCAGCGGGCGGGCCATCGGAAGTTTGTACCGACGGCCCGCCCTTCGCGGCGGCCGGGCGGGATTCACGTCTCCCATACATTGCAAGATGCAGTTTCAAGATGTACTGTAATTATCGCTGAGGCGGGAACACCGCCCAGTCCAGGACCGCCTTCAGCGGTCACTGAATCCCGCTCGGGCATCACAAACAGGCGCTTCCGCGCCGGTGATGCCACGCCCATCCCAACCCGGAGAAGCCATGCCGAGCACAACAATCACCCCTGCCCTCAGCCCGCTCGAACTCGCCGCCATCACCGCGGCGTTGATCCGCGCACGCACCGGCAGGCCCGCCCGAGTGGAGCCGGACCCGCGCCTCCATCGCGGGTCGGACGACGTACTCGCATGGGTGGAGCGGGTGCTCCGCCTCAGCTCCCTTGGACGCCCCATCGCCATCCATACCGAGCACGACCGCGTCCACCCACTTCTACCGGGCGGCCAGTACTACCGCGCGGCCGTACTGACCATCCCGAGCGAGGGCCGTGCACTCAACTTCCTCGCCACGTACGACGAGCGCCGCCGCCTGGTCTTCGACCTCGTCGACCGATGCCCGCACTGCCGGCAGTCAGTCCCCACCCAGGAGATCAACTGCTTCGAGGATCTGGGCGACTACCTCCTCCAGGCACGCGACGCCCGCGGCGGCTCCCCGCGATTCCGCTACTCCTCCGCCCACGAACCTACGTGCCCCGCACGCGGCAACTGACCCAGTCAGCCCTCCGAGCGGCGCCCCCGGCTCTGTCGAGCCGGGGGCGCCCCTGCATGAAGCCGCAACTCGCCGCCGGCGCGCACCACCCCGGAGATCCCGCTATGAAATCTCTCAACTCCTCGCAGCAACACGGTCCTTTCGGGCTGGTAGTCGCCTCTCCCGGAAGCGCGGCACCACGCATCTGGACGGACTGGCTGCTGTTCATGGTCCCGCTGTTCATCGCACAGATGCAGCACATCAGTGACGCGGAAGCCGTCCGGATGAGCGAGGGGGCAGCGGACCTGATCACCGAGCACGGCGACGATGCCCAGTACGGCGGCAGCCACCAGTCCGGTGCCCGCACCGCCATCGCCAAAGGTCTCGCGCTCCTCGCGCGGGCGGAAGGCGGCGTGACCGCGCTCGGGATCCACGCATGCATCCATCCGCACGCCGGCTGCCCCGGCCGGGTCAACGCCACGCCCCAACCCTCCCCGGAAGCGAAGAAGTGACAACCATGGTCGAGGCCACCAGCACACCGAAGAAGAGCCCACGCAAGTGGCTCCTCACGCAGAATTCGGATTTGCGCCGAATCGGCGTCTTCAATTGGACACTTCCCGCTTTCGCGGTGAAACTTCCCGACGGCAGCAATTTCAATGTATGCCCTCAGGCCGGGGTCTGCGCCCAATTGTGTTACGCACGCGTCGGAACCTATCGATTCAAGAACGTACGGGCCGCACACATCCGCAACCTCCTCCTCTGCCGGGATTCTCCGGATGAATTCGAGGAGCGGATGACAGACGAACTGAGCCACAAGCGGTACGCCGGAAAATGGATCCGACTGCACGATTCAGGCGACTTTTTTTCGGACGAGTACCTCCTGATGTGGCTGCGCATCATGGGCAACTCTCCAGGCGTTTCCTTTTACTGCTATACCAAGGAGATCAGCCGGTTCAAGCGGATCGCCGAAAACAATGCGCCCGACAATTTCCTGTGGTGCTACAGCCTCGGCGGCAAAGAGGACCACCTTCTCGACCTCGGCGCCGATCGACATGCGGACGTGTTCCCGGACGTCGAAGCTCTGATTGCTGCCGGGTACTCCGATCAGACAGAGTCCGACCTCCTTTCCGTGCTCGGGGAGTCGCCGCTCGTGGGAATCCCGGCCAACCGGATCCCTCATCTTCTGAAGCGGCAGGGAACGGAGACCTTCGGAAGTCTGCAGCGTGCGCGGGACGAGAAGCTGGCGGCGAAGAAGTCGGCCGCGAACCGGCAGTTCGCGCTGGTTCACTGATCGCCGGATGCGTGTGTGGGGGGCGGGCGGGGTTACGCAGCGCCCCCCCCCCACTCACATATAAAAAAAAACCAACCCCCCCAGAAGTT